>JAHEML010000097.1 GCA_024643705.1 Caldilineaceae bacterium
TTGCGATGGGCTGGGTTGTTTCTGCGGGTTCTGGTGCGTCGGAAGGGATCGTCAACCCAATGCTTTGCTGGTTGTGTCCATCCATCACCAGCACGAACGATTTGACCAACGGGTCGGTCTCGCCGGGGCGTAGCACCTGGATCTGATAGTCCCCCGGCCCCAGATTGCGCAACCGGAAGGAGCCACTTTCGCCCAATGCCCCCTCTGCCACCACATCGTCCCCCAGAATCAGTTGCAGGATCAGCCCGCCCCCGCCCCGCACACTGCCTTCGATGATGCTTTCGCTGGCCGCCACCGCAAGCGTGATCGATACTTCGGCTGTCTGCCCGGCCTGCACCTGCACAGGCACACGCTGCCCTTGTAAACTGGCAAGATAGTCGCCTGGGTCTACCTCGGAAAAGAGGAATGTACCATCGCTTTCCACCGGTGTGCTTGCCACAACATTGTCTGCTTGAACCAGTTCAACGATCAGCCCGTCCTGGCTGTTCTCCACATGGCCACGAATTGTCCCTGTGGTCACAATATGGGGTGCAATCACTTCTTGAAAGATGACAAGAAAGGAATGATGAAAGAGTGTATTGCCGCTTTGCGAACCATCCGGGTTAGGCTCGTCCGGGTGGCTGCTGCTGATCCCATGCACCTGGTCGCTTGCCATTCCCTGCATGACGACAGAACACTTCTGCCATTTGAACATGGGGAAATTGGTGCCCGGTTCGTTGATGGGTTTGTCAACGGTGACGATCTTTTCGCCCCCCTCCCATGTGATCGCGGCCTGGCTGTTGAAAGCCCGGCTGCCATCGGTCTTTAATGCATCCAGATAGAGGTGGTGTCGTCCACCGTTTTCTTGGGGGCCGAGATGGTGGACGCGGATGGCCCGCCAATAGGCTGTTCCCGGCGTAACAGCCACCGGTTCAACCGTCACTCCGTATGGCTCGGCATTGGTTACCAGAACAGGCAGCCCCGAGCTGTCGACAGCCCGGCTCCCGGTGCTGAATTCTGCCGTGCTGCCTTGTTTTCCCCCAACGACCTCTTCACCGGTCAGCCAGCGCACAAAGCGATCCATCGAGTTCATAGCAATTCCTCCAATTCCTGGCGCAGCCTGTCCAGATCGCCGGACACCCGCTGGACAGGAATCTGGGCCATAGCCAGCGATTGGATGATCTGGGGTGTCACTGTGCCAATGATTGTGACTCTATCGGCCTCGGTGACAGCGGCTCCATCAAACCCGACCGCCACTTTGGTGCGCAGGATATAGTCCTGGGCCAGGGCGAGCCGCTGGCCGGTGATGGCCGGATGGCTGTTGTCCAAGAGAAGATAGTGACGGAGAGGGCGTGTTCTGACGGGTGTTGGCGGGATCGTGGTTGGCGGGATCGTTGTTTGCGGCGCAGGCAAGCGCACGTCTCGCTCCACATCAGCCACCCCATCCAGCCGAATATCGGCGGCCACAACCCCGGCCCCCTGCTTCTCCACTTCCAACGAATAGGAACCTGCAGCCAGGCTGGCAAAACGATACCGTCCATCACCATCGGTCTGGGTTTCGGCCACGCGGCTGCCTGGCGTGCGCAGAAAGATGATGAGCTTGGCCGCCGGTTGGCCATTATGGGTGGTCACTCGCCCGCTGATCACGCTCTGTTCTCCCTGGGATCGATCAAAGACTGGCCCATCGCCCACGCTGCGCCCATCCGACGAAAATGGCTGGGTGGGCAGGTCGCTGGCTTCCAAACCAAGAGTGTATCGGTCGGCGGGCAAACCCACAAAACGATAGATGCCGTCTGCCCCGGTGGTGGCCTGTTTGCGGATGCTATATTCCTGGCAGGTCAGTTTCACAATCTCGCCCGCTTTGGCAGGCAACACCCGGCCGTTGATCTGCCCCTGCATGGGGAAATCGACACTGATCTCATCCATGCCGTTCAGTGTCAGATCTTCCACGATCACCCCGACACCTTCCAGGCTGATCTGATAGATGCCCGCTGGCAAACCATCGAAACGGAAAGCACGCTGCTGGTCCAGCCGCCGCGCCTGGGGTTCGCCACCACCCCCACTCAGGGTGATAGCACCGTTGAGCGGGCCACCGGGAATACGCCCAGTAATCGTGCTGTGCGCCGCCGATGTATCTGTGCTGGCAAGCTGAAATATGACTTCGTAGGTGATGGGGCGGCTGCGATTGGGCATGTTGGCGGTGATCAGATCATCCGCCACATTGCTCGCATGTTCCGGGTCTATCACATCTACGGCAAAGACGCCCGGCGTGTGGATAAATTCGAAATAGCCCCTGGGTTTGAAAGGACTTTGGCCGCTTTTGACGGTGGGGAAATGGGTGTCGGCTGCTGCCCCCGTCCAGCGCAGACGCACGGTGATCCCATCCAGCGGCGTGCCGCCAGCGTCTATGATCTGCCCCCAAATTTTGTTTTCGTTGCCGGTTTCCTGGGGCGAAAGCAGCCTTTTGCCTGCCACCTGGTAGCATAATTCGGCTGTGTGGGCCACAGTGATATTCTGTTCTTCCTCCTCCCAGCCGTCAATGTCGATGCCCCTGGGTTGGCTGGCCTGTTGGCTGCCAGGCGCTACCCGGAGGGTGTAGGCCCCTGCCGCCAGATCGTCAAAGCTGTACTTGCCCGCCGCGTCCACAGTCGTCTGGGCGACAAGCCGCGCTGGGTTGGTCTGGTGCAGGCTCACTGGCAAACCGGGCTGGATCGCGCCTTCCGGGTCGGTGACACTGCCATGCAGCCGGCTGCGCTGGCCGATCTGGGCCGTCAGTGCCACATCGGCGCTGTCGTTGTCGGCCAAGGTCACCTGACCCAACACCGAATCGAACAGCAGCAAACGATAGCTATCCGCGGGGATTCGATCCAGATCGATGCGTCCTTTGCTATCGGTGCTGGTGACGATGCGTCGCCCCGCACCGGCCCTCTTCGACGGTTTGCCCCTGCCGGACGCGGTCGCTTCGAGGATCACAGGGATGTCGGCCAGAGGCTGGTTGGTGTCGCCCCGCATAATCTGGGCTGTCAGGCGTGCTGTTCCGGTGCGTAACTCGGCGCGCAC
This sequence comes from Caldilineaceae bacterium, assembly GCA_024643705.1. Taxonomy (GTDB): domain Bacteria; phylum Chloroflexota; class Anaerolineae; order Caldilineales; family Caldilineaceae; genus JACQGT01. The sequence continues at coordinate 3,040 of JAHEML010000097.1, forward strand.
CACTGGGGGCAGATCCTTCAACGCCTGCACAACTGGCAGACGACCGGCCAACCCAAAGCGCTCGTTCCAAGCATCCGTATACCAGCTCATCTGCTCCCACGCGGGGTTAAAGTCGCCCAAAGCCCGGCTTGCCAGTAGCCAGGTGCAGCAAGAGAAGTACCACTCTGGCGCGCGCTCCTGCAGAATGTGGGTCATCTCAACTTGCCATGCGGCCTGTTGATCTGGTGTGACTTTGTTGTAGCGCAGATCGTCGCCCCAACCCACCACCGGGCCACCCGCGGTGCTGATCACCGGGATATGGCGACCCAAAGTTTCCAGCATCATCTGCCCAGCTTGTTCCCACCCCCGAAAACAGTTGGCATCTTCGGCCAGGGTTTGGCCGGGATTTTTGTCTCTGGCCCGCCGCTCGTTGATCATCTGTATGGATCGATGATCCCACGACCAGGCTGGATATTTTTCAAATTCGTCCTGGGTCAGGGGCTGGCCGTTCTGGTTCACCGGGTCTGCCGGATAATCGATAGGGTGGTTGAGGGTGTAGTTGTGGATGGCAAGCCATGCGCCTTTGTCGAACAGGTCGGCGCGGCCCCGGTCCAAAGTCGCCTGAATGGCGTTGCTGCTTCCACTTGGCCCCATGGCTGGCACGGCCAACAGCCCCCCCTCGCCATTCACGATGTCGGCATCGTAGATATAGTTGTCCACCACAATATCCAGCCAGTTTTCCGGCTTGTGGTTGCCCTCCCACTCTGCCGATAGGTTTGGATCGTTGTTTGTCTCGAAGTAGCGCACACCCGCAGCCACCAGTTTGCGCATGCCGCTTCGTTCTCGTCCACCCATGCGTTTTGGATTGTGGCGCTCGCGATAGAGGCGGACAACGGGCATCATGCCCGCATCGAGCAGGCGGCGGCACAACTCCAGGGAAGAGCCGTCGCCGTCGTCCAGCAGTTTGATCCATTTCATGTGCATGGCTGTCAGTTCGGCGATCCAGAAATCCAGATCGGCCCCACTGGGGTGATAGATAGTGGCTGACCAATGGACGCCGCGCCCGTTGTCGTCGGGCGGGCGGGGGAAATCGGATAGCTGCATGGTTTTTCTCCTGATGCTGGCGCTTGCACGTGGGCAATGCTACAGCCGTACAGATGGGCATATTCCTGAAATTATAGCACAGCACGGTTGGGATGAAAACGGTTTGCCCAAATTGCAGAAGCGCGTGCTGGCTTGCCGATCTTCTCTAAAACTCGAAGGATTGCCCCAACACAGGTACTTCTACGCTCTGGTGGCCTGCTTCACCCAACTTTTCAGCCAGGGTAAAGGCCGCCTCTTTTTCCCCATGAACTAGGAATGTCTTTTGCAGGCGCTTTTTGTCAAAGTGGCTGGCCCATTCCAGCAATTCACGCTGGTCGGCGTGGGCGCTGTAGCCGTCGATCCGCTCCACCTGGGCGCGCACGGGGTATTCGTCCCCGTAGATTTTCACTTCTTTTTCCTGGTCCAAAATGCGCCGTCCCAGGGTGTGCTCGGCCTGGAAACTGACAAAGAGGATGGTGTTTTCTTTGTGGGTGATGTTGTTTTTCAGGTGGTGGAGGATGCGCCCGCTCTCGGCCATGCCGCTGGCACTGATGATGATGGCCGAATCGGTGAGAAAGTTGAGTTGCTTGCTGCGCCGCACATCCCGCACATATTCGATGTTGGGCGCGTCGAAGGGGTTGCGTCGTTTGCCTTCCACCAGAAACTCTTGTACCTCGCTGTTCCAGGATTCTGGATGCATACGAAAGACATCGGTAGCATTGACAGCCAACGGGCTATCCACAAAGACTGGCAACTCGGGGATGTCACCCGCTTCTTCCAGCACATTGAGGGCGTAGACAAGCTCCTGGGTGCGCCCCACGGCAAAGGCCGGAATAATGACTTTGCCCCGGCGCTTGGCCGTGGCCCCCACCACCTCTTCCAGCCGTCGGCGGGCATCTATATGAGAACCGTGCAGCCGATTGCCATAGGTGCTCTCCATGATGAGGATGTCGGCATCGCTCAGGGTCTCGGGGGGATAGAGGATCGCCAGTTCGGCCCGGCCCATGTCTCCACTGAAGACCAGCCGCCACTCTTTGCCCGTGGCAAACTCTTTGATTTCCAGCAATACAAAGGCCGAGCCAAGGATATGCCCCGCGTTGTAATAGGTCAGCTTTACCCCATCGGCGATGGAAACCGGCCGGTGGAGACCAACACTGACAAAAAGGGGCAAAGTGTTGCGGGCGTCTTCCTGGGTATAGATCGGCTCGACCGGCGGTTCGCCCCGTCGTTTTCGCCGTTTGTTCAAATACTCAATATCCATCTCTTGAATGTGACCGCTGTCCAAGAGCATATAGGAGGACAGGTTGCGGGTGGCTGCGGTACACCAAACGTTGCCAGCAAAGCCCTGCTTGACCAGATTGGGCAGCTTGCCCGTGTGGTCGATGTGGGCATGGCTGAGGACAACTGTATCGATGCTTTTTGGCTCAAAAGGAAAGTTGAGGTTGCGGTCATATGTTTCGGCCCGGCGACCTTGGTAAAGCCCGCAATCGAGCAAAACACGCTGGCCGTTCACCTCCAGCAGGTGCATGGAGCCGGTGACTTCTTGGGCCGCGCCGTGGAATGTGAGTTTCATTGGTTGACCTCATGGCTAATGAGCAGATAGAATAGATTCATTATGACCCAGATCGACAGGCAGGCCAAAGTAGTAGGCCTGATACAAGCTGAATACAGACGGATCATTCCCCCTTACCGTCGATGTGGGGTACACTTGTCCGGTTTGCATGGTCGGGATGCTCTGTCTCTGGCCCGGAATCCGCAATCGCGGTATGATAGCGGCACAATGTAGCACCAACCATCCACGATCCCACTTAACTCTACTTTCACGACTGGAGCTTTGTATGAATGTACTCATCCTTGGTGGTGTGGGAATGCTCGGCCCCTATGTGGCGCGCCAATTGGCCCCCCAGCACAATCTGCGCATCACTGATCTGCAACCGCCCACCGAGCCACTCCCCGGCGAGTTTGTCCAGGTGGACGCGGCGAACCAGGCTCAGGTAATGGCCGCGGCCGAAGGGATGGATGCCATCATCAATCTTTCGGTGCTGCGCCACGACCGCAAAATCGCATTCGATGTCAATACCCGGGGCTGCTACAACATGATGGAAGCCGCCGTCGCCCACGGTATCCGTCGGGTGATCAACACAGGCCCCCACTTTACCCTGGCCGGGCGCAGCTACGAAAGCTTTGACTACGACATCGGGCCGGATATCCCACCCCAGCCCGGCACAAACCTCTACGCCATCAGCAAATCCCTGGGCCAAGAGATTTGTCGGGTCTACACCGAACATCACGACATCACCGTGCAGATGTATCTCTTCTACAATTTCCGCGACCCGGCAGACGTGCCCCAAGGCAGCCGTCATGCGCCCTTCTCCATCTCGTGGGAGAACGCGGCAGAGATATTTTCTCTGGGGTTAGAGATTCCTTTGGACGCTCTCCCCTCCCCCTGCGAGGTTTTCAACATCTTCACCGATATGCCCCACGGCAAGTTTAGCAACACCAAAGCCAAGCGCATTCTGGGTTTTCAGCCACGGGACGACATATCGACTATGTGGACGAAATAGCAGGCGGGTTGAGGTAGTTTGTTGAGAATTGAGGTCAGTCTATTCAAACAGACCTGCAATCGCAACACTATGTAAGCTTACTTTAATTTCATAAGCAGGAGACAATCTCCGTGACAACCACCTTCAACGGATTCCCCGCCGAGGGTCTCAATTTTTTTGCAGGGCTTGAAGCCAACAACAACCGAGATTGGTTTAACGAACACAAGGATGACTATATCCAGCATGTGCAGGAACCAATGGCGGCCTTTGTCTCAACACTCGGCCCGCTTCTGCAAGAGATCAGCCCCGGAATTGTCTACGATCCCCGCACAAACGGCTCTGGCTCCATGATGCGCATCTACCGGGACACCCGTTTTTCTAACGACAAGACGCCGTACAAGACAATGGTGGCCGCAGGCTTTTGGGAAGGGCCGCGCAAGAAGATGCAGAATTCGATTTTCGGCTTGCAGTGGGGGGCCGATGGGGGCGGGATGATGGCCGGTATCCACGGTTTTGACAAGGAGATGTTGGCGAGCTATCGGCAGGCTGTGGACGACGAGCAGCGTGGCGGGGAATTGGAAGCCATCCTGGCCCAGATTCAGCGCTTGGGCGGCTACACCGTCGGCGGCGAACACTACAAGACGACACCCCGCGGCTACGACAACCAGCATCCCCGCGGCCAACTGCTACGCCATGCCGGGCTGTGGGTCTATCCCCCTGATCTCTCCCCAACCGACATCCAATCGTCCGATCTGATTGATCGTTGTGTCGCCGAATGGAAGATCATGGTTCCTGTACACCGGTGGCTTGTGGGGCTGGGATAGGGTTCGTGTCGTTTTTTGCCCGCATGGTGTATGATTTCGGTCAGCCTGTCCTATATCCACCCCACAACCGAGGAGCCTATCCATGACGGAGCAAAGCCACAACTGGGCCGGAAACATCCAATATGCGGCCGACAACCTCTATCATCCGAAAACAGTCGAGCAGTTGCAGGAGATCGTCGCCCGCAGCCACAAGGTGAAAGCCTTTGGTGCGCGCCACTCTTTCAACGCCATCACCGACACAACCCAATCCCACATCTCCCTGGACAAGCTGGAGCAGACAATCGAGATCGGCCAGGACACCGTTTCCCTTGCGGGCGGAACCACCTACGGTCAGCTTTGCGCGCAGCTAAACCGCGCTGGGCGCGGGATTCACAACATGGCGTCCCTGCCCCACGTCACTGTTGTCGGGGCTGTCTCTACGGCCACCCACGGCTCGGGCGATGGCAACGGCAACCTGGCGACTGCGGTCTCGGCGCTGGAACTGGTGCGGGCCGACGGGGAATTTGTCCGCCTGTCTCGGCAGGAGAATGGCGAGGAATTTCTGGGGGCGGTGGTTGGGTTGGGCGCGCTGGGCATCGTCACCCGCATCACCCTGGACACCGAACCTGCTTTCACCATGCAGCAGGATGTCTACGAGGATATGCCCATCGACCAGGCCTACGCCCATTTTGACGCGATCTTCTCCAGCGCCTATAGCGTCAGCTTCTTTATCGACTGGCAAAAAGAGCGGGTCAATCAGGTCTGGCTCAAAAAACGGCTGGACGATGGACAGGCACAACCCTCGCCCGCCACATTCTATGGGGCAACCCGTGCCACCCGTCATCTGCACCCCATCACCGCATTTGACGCGGACCCCTGCACGCCCCAAATGGGTATTCCCGGCCCCTGGCACGAACGGCTTCCCCATTTTTTGGTGGATACTGTTCCGGCCAGCGGGGACGAATTACAGACCGAATACTTCGTTCACCGTCGGCACGCGGTGGCCGCCATGCAAGCCTTGGCAAGCCTGCGCCGAGAGTTGGAGCCAGTGTTGAAGATTTCCGAAGTACGGTCCATGGCCGGAGATAGCCTGTGGATGAGCATGGCCTATGGGCAAGATACCGTCGCTCTCCACTTCTCGTGGAACAACGATTGGCCTGCCCTCTCGGCCCTGTTGCCTCTGGTGGAAGATCGGCTCGCACCCTTTTCGCCCCGCTCGCATTGGGGCAAACTCTCCACCTACAGCGGCGCCGAAATTCAGTCCCAATATCCCAAAGCCCAAGAGTTCCGGGCACTGGCCCAGCGCTACGATCCCCAAGGCAAATTCCACAACGACTTCTTAGAAGCCACGATTTTTGCATAAAACCTTTTATAAAACGTGACGCCAGCCAGCAGATCAGTTGCGATCCGTCGGCTGGCGCCATTTTCATAAGGGTACGCTTCACCAGGTCAATACCCGCAGCAGCCACTGCTTTTCCCTGCAATTACCCTATACG
>JAHEML010000824.1 GCA_024643705.1 Caldilineaceae bacterium
TTGCAAACAAAGTACTCAGTGTTCCGGCAACAGTTCCAGCGCATCGGGCTTGTCGTACACCCCCAGCCTGTCCACAATAGTGGCGCTGGCTTGGTTCATGCCCACCAGCTCCACCTCTGTCCCCTCGCGCCGAAACTTGAGGACAACCTTGTCCAGCGCGCCCACACCGGTCAAGTCCCAGAAGTGGGCCTGGCTCACGTCGATCACCACTCGTTCGATGACCTCTTTGAAATCAAAACCAGCCGCAAACTGTTCGGCGGAGGCAAAGAAGACCTGGCCGTAGACTTGGTAGTTTCGTTGGTTGCCATCTGCCGAGAGGGTCGATTCTACCGCCAGCAGGCGGGAGACTTTGCGGGCAAAAAAGAGCGCACTGAGCAACACGCCCACACCCACGCCCTGGGCTAGATTGTGGGTGAAGACCACCACAACCACGGTGGCAATCATCACAAAACTGGATGTTTTGGGGTAGACGGTCAGATTTTTCAATGATGACCAGCTAAATGTGCCAATCGACACCATGATCATCACCGCCACTAGGGCCGCCATAGGAATTTGGCGCACCAGATCGCCCAACACCAGAATCAGAAAGAGCAGAAAGCCACCGGCCCACAGGGTGGAGAGCCGCCCGCGCCCACCGGATTTTACATTGATCACCGACTGGCCGATCATGGCACAGCCAGCCATGCCGCCAAAGAAACCGGCCACAATATTGGCGATGCCCTGCCCGGTGCATTCCCGGTTTTTGGCGCTGGTGGTGTCGGTCAGATCGTCCACAATCACCGAAGTCATCAGGGATTCCAGCAGCCCCACCACCGCCAGGGTGGCCGAATAGGGCAGAATAATCAGCAAGGTTTCCAGGTTCAAAGGGATGTTGGGCAGCAGAAAGAGGGGAAAAGCGCTGGGCAGCTCGCCCATGTCTCCCACGGTGCGAATCTCCAAACCCATCGCCATGCTGAAGGCGGTGAGGACGATAATCGCGATCAGGGGCGAAGGCACGGCTTTGGTCACATAGGGGAATAGATAAATAATCGCCAGCCCCGCGGCCACCATGGCATAGACAACCCAACTGGCGTTGTCAAATTCGGGCAATTGGGCCATAAAGATCAAGATCGCCAGCGCGTTGACAAAGCCGGTTGTCACCGATCGGGAGACAAAACGGAGCAGACTGCCCAGGCGCATCAGGCCAGCCAGGATTTGCAGGACACCGGTCAGGATAGTGGCGGCCAGCAGATAGTCCAGGCCGTAGTTCTTGACCAGGGAGACCATCACCAGGGCCATTGCGCCCGTGGCCGCCGAGATCATGCCCGGCCTTCCGCCTACAAAGGCGATGATGACAGCGATGCAGAAGGATGCGTAGAGACCCACTTTGGGGTCCACCCCGGCGATAATCGAAAATGCGATGGCTTCCGGGATCAGGGCTAGAGCCACAACTGTGCCCGCCAGCAGATCGCCGCGGATATTCCCAAACCATTCGGTTTGCAGACGCGAAACAGACATGTATTTTCCTATCGTTTTTGTGTGATATTTTACCCGTGTTGTACCTACCAAGCCACTGACCGGATTTTCGCCACGAATTGCACGAATGCCCACGAATTTGGCTAAATCATTCGTGAAATTCGTGGGCATTCGTGCAATTCGTGGCAAAGGGTTGGTAATTACTCCGTGTTCATCATAGGCATATTTTCTGCCTATCCATGTGGCTCTACCACCAGAATATTCGACGCTAATTCGTCCACCAACCGTTGGGCCAGCCCGTCTCCGTCGGCCCGCAGCTGGCGCAGCGTGGCGGGCGAATAGCCAGGCGGCAATTGGCCCAAATTACACAGAGGTTCGCCGGGGCTGATGGCAGGCAGAGTCGTCATACCAATCACAACACCATCAAAGGGGGATTCCAGGGTACTCTGTTCCCGGCCCAGCAGGGTGGTGTTGGTAGCCAATGGCTGCCCTTTTTCGATGATGTCGCCGGGCTTGATGTGAAATTGCATAAAACCGCCGTGGGCCGCACGCACCCATTTTGTCGTCTCGATGACGATCTGAAAGGCCGGGTCTTCCCGGGGGCTGTCCAGCATCTCCAGCCCGCGCAGCACATTGCGCACGCCCCTGTTCGCCGCGGCCACAATCCCAGGCTCCACCTTCCACACCTCGCCCCCCTCCATCAGAATCGTCGGACAGCCTGCTTTGGACGTCTCCCGGCGAAAGCTGCCTTTGGGTCCCTGGCCGTTCAAAATCAACTCTGCGCCAAAAGCTTCAGCCAACCTGCCCACAGCCGGGTTGGTCAAATCTCCCCGCACATTGGGGAAATTGGTGCGGCGCACTGCGGCGGTGTGCAGATCGATGCCATAGTCGGCCCGGGGTACAATTTCGTCGAAAAGGATGCGGGCCATCCGGCTTGCCAGGCTACCCGTGGCCGAGCCGGGGAACGAGCGGTTCAAGTCGCGCCGG
>JAHEML010000098.1 GCA_024643705.1 Caldilineaceae bacterium
CGTGTGGCTGGTTGGCGTGGGGTATAATTGGTGGGTTATCTCACTCTGATTCCACGAGCAAGGGGGCATTTTATGGACAATTTTATCGACTATCGAACGCTTGTGGGCCAGCGCGCCGACAAACATTACAAGGCGACACTCTTTCAATCCGAGCGACTGCTGCTGGGGTTGAACTGTCTGGAACCGGGCCAGGAGCAGCACGTCCACAGCCACGATGATCAGGATAAATTTTACTTTGTGCTGGAAGGTACAGGCGAGTTCACCGTGGGCGAGGAGATTCGTAGCGCTGGGCCGGGCGTCACGGTTTGGGCCGGCGCGGGTGTGCCCCATGGGGTTGTCAACCGGGGCGACACGGCCTTGGTGATCTTGATGGGTATCGCATAAGCACCTGTGCCACAAGCTGTTGGCTTGCCAGGCATTCACCGAACATAAACAAAGGACACTCTATGACGACCCCAACACCCCCCATTGCCGCCCGCAAACCAGTCGAATTGATTAACCACGGCGACCGCCGGGTGGATGATTACTTTTGGCTGCGGGAGCGGGACAACCCAGAGATGCTGGCCTATTTGGAGGCAGAGAACGCGTATACAAAGGCTTTGCTGGCCCACACCGACACGCTGCAAAAAGAGCTTTTTGCCGAGATGAAGGGGCGCATCAAAGAGACCGATGAATCGGTGCCTGTGGAGAAGAACGGCTACTTTTACTACCGGCGCACGGTGGAAGGGATGCAATATACCATCTACTGCCGTAAGGCTGGCAACCTGGACGCGCCCGAAGAGATTCTGCTGGATTTGAACAAAGAGGCGGAGGGCAAAGAGTATATGCGCCTGGGCAATTTTGCAGTCAGCCCGGATCAGCGCTTGCTGGCTTATGCCCTGGACGACAACGGCTCGGAAAACTATACCCTGCGCGTCAAGAATTTGGACACAGGCGAACTGCTGCCCGATCTTGTGACAAAAACCTACTACGGGCTGGAGTGGGGCAACGACAACCAGAGCCTCTATTATACGGTTCTCGACGAGGCCATGCGCCCCTACAAGCTTTTTCGCCACCGGCTGGGCACTGATTCGGTCAATGACGAGCTGCTCTTCCACGAAGCCGACGAAAGCTATTTTCTCAGCCTCTACAAAACCAGGAGCGACCGTTTCGTCATTGCGCATCTGCACAGCTCCGTGACACAGGAAGTTCACCTGATCGACGCCGACGACCCCAACGGGCAGCCCCGGGTCGTTCAACCCCGTGTGCATGATATGGAATACAGCGTCGAGCATCACCACGATGGCGCGGGCAACGAGAAATTGTTCATCACCACCAACTGGGAGGCCGACAACTTCCGGGTGATGACCGCGCCGGTGGACGCGCCCGGCCAGGAAAACTGGCAGGAATTTATCCCCCACAGGCCCGCTGTCTACGTGGATGGGGTAGAAGCCTTTCTGGACTTTCTCGTCGTCCACGAGCGGGAAGCTGGCCTGGTCCAGATTCGGGTGCAGGATATGGAAACTGGCGCGTTCCACCGCATCGAGCAGCCCGAACCGGTCTACACAGTCGGCTCCGGCGAGAACCCCAACTTTGAGAGCCGGGTGTTGCGCTACAGCTACACGTCTCTGGTATCCCCCCCGACCGTCTTCGATTATGCGTTGGACACCCGCCAGCGGGAGATGAAGAAGCAGGAGGAGGTGAAGGGCTACAACCCCGACAACTATCGGTCCGAGCGGGTCTGGGCCACCGCGGCCGATGGGGTACAGGTGCCGGTCTCACTGGTCTATCCCAAACATATCAGCCTGGATGGCAGCAACCCCACCCTTCTCTATGGTTACGGTTCTTACGGTTACAGCATCGATCCCAGCTTTAGCAGCAGCCGGGTGAGCCTGTTGCAGCGGGGCTTTGTCTTTGCCATTGCCCACGTGCGCGGTGGCGGCGAAATGGGGCGAGCCTGGAAAGAAAATGGTAAATTTCTGCACAAGCGCAACACCTTCACCGACTTTATCGCCGCAGCTGAGCATCTGATTGGGGCCGGTTTTACCAATCCGGCCAAACTGACGGCCATGGGTGGCAGCGCGGGGGGCTTGCTGATGGGTGCGGTGGCGAATCTGCGCCCGGACCTCTTCGCGGCTATGGTTGCCGACGTGGCTTTCGTCGATGTGGTGAGCACCATGCTCGACCCCACCATCCCCCTGACGGTGATCGAATGGGAGGAGTGGGGCAACCCAGCCGACCCGGAATTCTACGCCTACATGAAGAGCTATTCGCCCTATGACAACGTGGAGGCCAAGGATTATCCAGCTATTCTGGCGACTGCCGGGCTGAATGATCCCCGTGTCCCGTATTGGGAACCAGCGAAGTGGGTGGCCCTGTTGCGCACCCGCAAGACCGATGACAATCCCCTGCTGCTCAAAACCAACATGGGCGCCGGCCACGGCGGCGCGTCGGGCCGCTACGACTATTTGGAAGAGATCGGGTTCAAATATGCGTTTCTCATCGATCAGGTGAGGTAAAACGGCAGGTAAAAGTGCAGCGTGCTGGATACCCGTGCAGAAAATGGGGTGTCCAGCACGCTGCAACGATTATTTCTTCGCCCGGATTGCGCTGCTGGTGAAGCGCCCGACCAATTTTTCCACGACGGCTGGCTGCAAACTGCTCAGTTCCACCGGCAGATCGCCCAGAAAGTCGTCCAGATTGTAGCGGTGCTGAATCTCAATGTCGATCTCTGAGAAGCTCGCAGCGGTCAACAAACCGGTGAACTCGTCAATGGTCAGCGCACCGGCAATGCAGCCCGCCCAGCTTAGCCCCGCCCGAATCTGGGCCTCGGAAACGGGAAAGCCGCTCAAGTCCCCATCCACCACAATATCGCTGATGGCAAGCCGCCCGCCGGGTTTCAGCACCCGATAGGCTTCGCTGAGCGCGTTCTCTTTCTCTGGCGAGAGATTGACCACGCAGTTGGAGATAATCACATCGACTGTGTCGTCGGCCAGGGGCAAGGATTCCAGCTCCCCCTTGCGAAACTCCACGTTCGCCGCCCCGATTTTGGCCGCATTGGTGCGGGCAAGCTCCAGCATTTTGTCCGTCATATCCACCCCATAGACAAAACCCGTTGGCCCTACCTGGCGGGCGGCCAGCAGCACATCCAACCCACCGCCGGAGCCGAGATCGAGAACCACTTCGCCGGTTTTCAGCGCGGCAATGGCTTGGGGATTGCCACACCCGCGGGAACTGGCAACCGCTGCCTGGGGCAGGTCGGTCAGGTCTTCGCCCAGATAGAGGGGGCTGCCACAACTGCTGCTGTCGCTGGGGCTGCAACAACTGTCGCCGCCCTGTGCGCCGCTGTCGGGGCCACAACAACTGGCTGCAACAGCGATTTGCAGGTTTTCATCTGCCACGCGTGCGTAGCGATTTTGTACTTCTGATTTGATGGCGTCGGGTGTGCGAAGGATGGTTGACATTGTTTTCTCCTGTGAAAGTGTTGAACTGATGGAAATGGGTTGTATACATGGATGGAAAGGAACACGGATTGTCTCCGTGCAATCTATGTTCTCTGCGGTTAATATCTGGAAACGTAGGGCAGGTTTTTTACGTGCCATTGTGAGTTGAACCCTGTAAATCGAAAAACATCAATATGGTTTGCAAAAAAAAGAGACCGTCTACCTTCATGCCTGCTTCGCGGCCAGGCCAGCCAGCCACCCGCTCACCTGGGCCAGGGCATCGGGGCGCACAAAGTAAAAAGCCCACAATCCCCGCTGCTCGCTTTGGATCAGCCCGGCCTTGCGCAACACACCCAAGTGGTGAGAAATGGTAGGCTGCGAGAGGTCGAACTGGCTCTCGATATCGCAGACGCAGACATCGCCCCCATGACGGCTGAGGATGTCCAGCATCTGCACCCGCACGGGGCTGCTGATGGCTTTGAAGAGTTGGGCCAGATTTTCCGCCGACTCCACGGCCATGCCCAGTATTTGGGTTGGCCCACAGCAACCATCGGTTTGGCAACATCCATCTGTCTGAATTGTCTTTTCGCCCAGAGTATTCAACGCCACGTTCGTCTCCCTTTTTCAACAATAAGGGGAGTATATCATCTAAATCGAAGTTTGTCAATATGGTTTTGGGACGAAAAACGGGCTTGACGGAGAATTTCCTCAAGGGATGTCGGTTCGAAGGTATTTGTACTGTGGATTGTCGGGAATCCATCACTGTAGAGACGCAAAATTTTGCGTCTCTACAGTGATGGCGAGATTTTGCGCTAAAATTTCCACTCGCCTCCTGCGTCATTATTTTCTACGCATTTTGGCTGATCTTTTCATCAAAATTACCGTTTTTCGCCAAAACCTCTTGACTTTGCCCCCCCGCGCGGTAAATTGAACGCAGACCCCAGAACGATTCCCTGCAATCTACTTTGCTTCATCCAGTTATTTGGACTCATCAGTTCGATTGATGTGTATGATGAAAGGAAATACTTATGTATCGAAGAAACAAGTGGACAAGGATCGGTATGTTAGCTGTGATGTGCCTCCTTTTCCTGACTAGGTCTGGTGAGGCACAACATGTGCAAGCGCAGGAGGAGCCGTACGATGGGTGGTTAAGCTACACGAGTGAAAAAGGTGGCTATTTCTTTGACTATCCTCCAGTTTCTTTTGATGTGATAGAAGGCCCACATGGGGTAACGGTACTACGCCCCGACACAGCGAGCGGTACTGATGGGGACATCATATTCGAGTATCTTGCCTATGAACTGGATGATGTCACTGACGATCTGGTGGCATGGTTCGATCTTTACATTGATTATCACGGAGAGCCTATTGACCCCAAAGCATCACGCGCTGTTATTGCGCGCCTTCAAAAGGCTGAATCTCAGCAAGCAATCATCGAAACGCCAGTAACCTCTCCCATTTATGTCTACGGATATCTGTTTACAAATGGGAAAGTGGTATGGCGATTGTTTACAAATTCAACTAATGAAACAGATAGACAACTTGTCGATCAAATCGCCGGAACAGTCCAATTCACCATGCATGCGCCTCTTTCCATACAGGAGTTGTATGCCCCCGATCCGGTACCAGGGATTTCGTCTGTGGCAGAGATGAAGGAGTTTCACCGGGACAGTGACTTGGCCAAGGAAGCATACCGGATACGGGCAGACACAGGTGAAACGCCTGCAGAGCTTCTTGAGCAGATGTCAGAACGGGCAAAAATTCTCTATGAGCTGGCCCTTAAGAACAACGCGTCGTCCATACAGGCATATGATGCGAGGAGAGCATCCCCGCCCCCGGTGATTGAGTATACAGACGAGATGTATCAAAGTTATCTGAAGTCAGAGAGGGACTACGCCAATGGCACATTGGTACCCACTGTTGACGATAAGCCGCGTTTGGAGTCAAGAGAATTTCGACAATTTCTGCCTTGGCTCTCCAGTGATCCATCTTCCAATCGTAGTTTAGTTCCGTCTACCTATTCTGGGTTTACCACATCATTGCCACAGCCACGCTCTTCAGACGCTGCACAGGCTCTCTGTGATGGTGCTCCCTTCCCTACTCGGATTATTGATCGAAGGCGAGGCATGCCTACTCGCTTTGCACCGCCCATCCGCGTAATAGGTAAACCGATCAGGTGTGGTTCTGAAAAGCATATAATAGTGACGGGAAGAGATGGATATGCCATAGATATCGAGGCTGTTATTGGTACCAATGTATATGGCACTACCCAAAATGAATATGTTTATGAAAGGTATGGGGAGTGGACTAGTGGTGATGGGTATGGCAATCTTGTGCGTACAATGGTGCAATTTGACACCGGTGGAGTTATGCGAGAGTACCATCTGATCTACGCACATTTGAGTTCAATTAGCTCAGGAGTAATAACCGGTACAAGCGTAGGCCCATCTACTGTGATCGCTCAGTCAGGTAATACTGGAAATGTGGGCGCGCACTTACATTTTGCCATTGCGACCAAGGAAGGAGATGAGTACTATCCCGTCGATTTATCTCCTTTGAAAGGATTTACCCCCGATCTGACTTACCCCAAGCATTGCACAGTGTGCGCACATGTGGAGAACCATACTGACGGTCATCGGCCGCTCATTATTGAGGCAAATGAATTTAAGGAGTCGTATGCAGGATATACGTACCCTTCTCACTACTGGAACTGCTCTCAGTATTGGGGCGATAAACATACAGGATTCTGTTACCGAGCAGCCGTACCTCTTGCTCCAGAGTGGGGATTTGATCCCATTAATACAAGTAATTCCTATCAAAGCCCTCGAATGGATTATGAACTTTGGATATCAGACGCAGGAATCTATCGACTCTGGGTATGCGGGATGGGGGGATCCAGCGATGATGATTCTCTACATATGGGGGTTGACGGTATACCTAAATTTTCTGCCGATCGAATCGACGGATTTCATACAAGTCAGTGGGTTTGGAAAAGCCAGACAATGGATGGGCCATATCCAGTCTTCTATCTATCGACAGGGTATCATGACATCAATGTTTGGGCCCGAGAAAATGGATTGAGAATAGATCGGGTACTGCTTACAAAAGACCTTAATTTCAATCCAACTACTGCACAGGTCCGCTGCGCTGGGGAAGGTTTATATCCGTAGAACGTTTGATGATGATCCTTAATTTGTCTACAATGTTTACTGATCGAGAAGGTTTCAAAGATGGGATGGCCAAGAGGGTCAACACGGTTCTCTTGACCATCCCCATATCTCAGGCGACAAAGACGTTTGACAGACCCTTTTGGTTAGTTTAGAGATTTGGATGAATCATGAAAATAACAACGATGATTTCGTGTCTTTGTATGTGCCTATGTATTAGTTGCAGTAGTACACCTCCTTCTCCAACTCCTCTCGTTCCGACTCCCCTGCTATCTACCGAACAGCCTTCTCCGTCTGTGCCTGCTGAGCGGGTGACTCCCCTTTTGCCCACCCAACAGCTTTCTCCGCCGCCGCTTGCCGAGCGGGCTATTTCCCCTCTACCCACCCAACAGCCTTCTCCATCCCCATCTGCCGAACAGATTACTTCCTCTCCACCTACCGATGAAGTTGGCGATGCAGGGATTCTCTACCAAGGCTTGACCCAAGGACGCGATACGTTTCAAGTGCACTATGATAGTGAAACGTGGGACTATGTAGACTATGCAGAGTTCGGGGGAATCTACCCCGAACCTTTTCTCTTCCATCGTCGGATCTTTGGGTGTCGATTCAATCTGGGTGGAGGCCCACTAGATTGGCCGGAAGCCGATATGAAGGAGACGGTGAATCTAGCAGGGCATGAATGGGCCCGAGATACCCACAATATGGTCACCGGCGGACGATATATCCTGTATCATGCTATTTTGGAAGAAACATTTTTCTTGTTCACTTTGAAATACCAAAACCCACTACCAAATGATCAGGCTATGCAATGTCTTGCCGATGGTGAGTCGGTTTTGGATACCTTCCAGGTTCAGAAGTAGGAATTTACCCTCGCTCCTGATTTTGACTCCCCCTGGGTGATCCCCACTTGCACCCTGCCCCCGGCTGTGGTCAAATAGAGCCTATGAACCCAATCACCATCTCTGCTGTCACGACCCATATTGTCAAGCTCTTTGAAGGCGACGACCTGCTGCGGGATGTCTGGCTGCTGGGCGAAGTGAGCAACTGGAAGAAAGCCGCCAGCGGCCACATCTATTTCAGCCTGAAAGATGCCGGGGCCAACCTGAGCAGCGTGATGTGGAAAGGCAATGCCTTCCGCCACACATGGCTGCCCAGGGAAGGCGATCAGGTGATGGCCCACGGCTATGTGGGCGTCTATCCAGAGCGGGGCAGCTACCAGTTCTACGCCGACGAAATCCGGCCAGCCGGGCGGGGGCAACTCTACACCCAGTTCGAGGCACTGAAGGAGAAGCTGCTGGCCGAAGGACTCTTCGACGAGGAACGCAAGCGGCCCATTCCAGCCGTTCCCCGACGGCTGGGCGTGGTCACCAGCCCGGGCGCGGCGGCCCTGCGGGATGTGCTGCGGGTACTCTCCCAGCGCTGGCCCCTGGTCGAGGTGATCCTCTTCCCCACGCTTGTCCAGGGCAATGATGCGCCCGGACAGATCGTGTCAGCCCTGGGCGCGGCCAAGCGCTTTGGCAATGGGGGCAGCCTCTTCGACGGCGACCCCCTGGACACCATCTTGCTGGTGCGGGGGGGCGGCAGCATCGAAGACCTGTGGGCCTTCAACGACGAAGCCGTGGCCCGGGCTGTGGCTGCCAGCGATGTGCCCGTGATTGCCGGGGTGGGCCACGAGACCGATTTTACGATTGTGGACTTTGTGGCCGACCTGCGCGCGCCCACCCCTTCTGCCGCTGCGGCCGCGGCTGTGCCCGATCGGTTGGAATTGGTTGAGCAGTTCCGGGCTGTCCGTTCCGGGCTGATCCAACGGGCTGACGAAGAAATGGCGTGGCGGCGGGAACGGCTGGATGGACTGCGTTCCCGCTTGCAGCGCACATCGCCCCAGCGCCAGGTCGATCTGGCGCGCCAACGGCTGGCCGACACCGAAGAACGCCTCCAGCGGCAGATGGCCCAACGGCTGGCTGTGCTGAAAGAACGGTTGGCCTTTGGGCAGGTGCGCCTGGAAAGCCTGAACCCAGCCGCAGTCCTGGGCCGGGGCTACAGCATTGTGCAAGATGCCAATGGGGCTGTGGTCACCGGGCCGGAGGGCGCGGGGGCGGGGGATCTGCTGCACGTGAGCGGGGCAGATGGCACCTATCCTGTGCGCCGGGAATAGGGGGGCGGCTAACGCTGATTCTATCCGAATTGCTCCACTCCTGTTGCTCAAACAGCCAAATCACTTCGTAACTACCAAGCCACTGACCGGATTTTCGCCACGAATTGCACGAATAGCACGAATTTGGCTCAATCATTCGTAAAATTCGTGCAATTCGGGGCAAAGGGTTGGTGGCTACATCACTTCCTTGTAT
>JAHEML010000825.1 GCA_024643705.1 Caldilineaceae bacterium
TCTGGGCCTAAGGCTGTCTCAATTTCCGGGGCGGCCCAAGGCCAAACGGGGGTGCGCACGATGTAGGGATCGATGCGCTGGCGGGTGGCGCGGATTTCGTCGAGGGTGGGTATGTCAAGCGGTGTTGTCACAAAGCGTCCTTATGCAATGAGGGTGCCTTTGGTGCTGGGCACGCCTTGGCGACGTGGATCGATCTGGGTGGCTGCATCCAGGCCGCGGCCCAGGGCTTTGAAAAGTGCTTCGGCTTTGTGGTGGTCGTTGCGCCCATAGAGAATTTTGGCGTGGAGATTCATGCGCCCGTGGATTGCCAGACTTTCGAAGAGGTGAAAGAGCAGATCAGTTCCGAGCTGGCCCAGGCGTGGCGTGACGAATTCGGCGTCGAAGATGCAATAGGGCCGCCCGCCCAGATCGACGGCGACGAGGCCCAGGGCTTCGTCCATGGGCACATAGCTGTGGGCCGTGCGCACGATTCCCCGCCGGTCGCCCAGGGCTTGGTCGAGGGCTTTGCCCAGGCAGATGCAGACATCCTCGGCGGTGTGATGATCGTCGATATGGAGATCACCGTCGGCGTGTACGGTCAGATCAAAGAGGCCGTGGGCCGCAAAGAGGGTGAGCATGTGGTCCAGAAAGCCGATGCCGGTGTGAATGTCGGCTTTGCCTGTGCCATCCACCGAAAAAGTGAGAGTGATCCGGGTTTCGCGGGTATGTCGTTCGATCTGGGCGCTTCGGTTTGTGTTCATAGATGCGTTCATAGAAGACTCTCCACATGGCTTGCCAGCCCGTCGGCCAGGGGCGTAGCTGGGACGTGCAATCCGCAGGCGGCCAACCGGCTGAGATCATAAATGCGATGACAGAAGAAGGAGGCTCTGTCTGGGTTGGCCTGTAGATAATCGGCCACGGACAGTTCTTTCACTGACAAGGCCACGCCCAGGATGTCGGCGATGATCTGATAGAATTGCCACGACTCGACCACGGTTGGCCCCGACACGTTGCAGATTTGACCGTGGGCCGCTGGATTGTGCGCGCAACTGAGGATCGTCTGGGCCAGATCGGCGGCCAGAATGGGCTGCTGAAGATAGTGACCGCCCCCCACCAGCCGCAACGGCTCGCCCTGGCGCAACCGGTCGAGCAATTGGGGGTCGCGGCCGTGCTCGGGCAGGCAGCCCAGGAGTGATCCCGGCCCGTAGATGTGGCAGGGGCGCAGGACTGTCCACTTCATCGCGCCGGTGTCGGCTCCGTCCAGCACCAGTTCGGCCTGGCGCTTTTTGCCACCGTAGCTGTGGGTCAGATAGTCGGCGTCGTCTTCGCTTTGGGGGAAGCGGCGGGCCTGGGGATCGTAGACGAAATCGGTGGAGATGAAGACCAGGTGATCGGCTCGATCTCGAAAGAGATCAACGTCTTGTTGGACATCTTCCGGACCATAGCCGATGCAATCGACAACCAAATCCCACTGTTGATCTGCCCCCGCAATCGTCGCGGACAGGGCATCGGTATCTTTGCGGTCGGCAATCAGCGGAATCACGCCATCAGGCAGGGCGCGCTGCCCCCGGGTGATGGCCCAGACAGCATGGCCTTGGTCGAGAGCCAACTGGGCCAATGTGCCGCTGACAAAACCGCTTCCGCCGATAATGAGAATCTTCAACTGGGCTGACATGGGTTTCCTTTGCTGGGGTGGTGTGGGCAGGCTTGTGGCTATTTGTTGCCAAGCCGGGACTTATTCTCCCACCGCTTTTGGTTTCTCGCAAACAGTCGTCGGTGTCGGTTGTTCTTGCTCAAAACTCGTGGGGTTCGTTGCGGCGATCATTTGGGCGGTAGTCCATAGCCATCGCCCTATCTGTGCCGTCTTGGGGGCCAGCTACCCTGGACGACGAAGCTAGGAAACGGTTGCGGTAGTGGAGCAGGGCAAGGAGCAAGAGAAATTGGAACGAAGCAACCAGGGTGGCCGAGAACTGGTCGAAATAGAAGACCAGCAGATCGACCACTGTCAGCGAGAGGAGCAGGCCCCAATAGGCCAGGCTGACACCCTGCCGCTCGCTCCTGAGCAGGAAAAGCACGCCGCTCCCAGCAAGCAGCAGACCTACGGCTCCTTCCAGCACCACCCGGGTGACGTACAGAAATATCCGATTGGCTCCCGGACTCTGGCCGTTGGCTTCCAGAAGTGATGCCATCTGCGAACTGGTGGGTGTCTGGGGCAGCAGGAGGATAAGCTCGATCAGTGCTCCAGCCCCCAACAGAAGAAACGACGCGGCCAGCACCCCTTTTAGTCGGCGACGGGTGAGCCAGCGTCTGCTCTGCTCGTTGGCCCATGCCTGCCAGCGCTGCCACCGTCCCCGCCGTACGGGGACTACCTGCAACTGGCTGCTTCGCAGATAATCCAGAAGCGCTTGAGCCAGAGCGGCGTGATTGGCATGATCTGCGTCGCCCTGGATACGTTCGAGC
>JAHEML010000099.1 GCA_024643705.1 Caldilineaceae bacterium
TTCCTGACACCAGGCCCCAATGTCACCTATTCTGCCTGCCTGGTGGGCAAGATTGAAGAGATGTTCGCGACCGGTGTTGCCCCTTTTCCTGCCGAGCGCACACTCTTGGTCAGCGGCGCGCTTGAAAGTTGCCTCACATCGAAAGCACAGGGCCACCAACGCTTGGAGACCCCCCATTTGGCCGTCATTTATCAGCCGCCGTCCGGCTCGCATCATGCAAGGGCATAGAGACTTACCATCTAACCAAACAGGTTTCATGCGAAAAAGCGAGGGCACAATGAGCCACGTACCACTCCGCATCGCCATCGGCACGATCTTTACCGAGTGCAACCAGTTCGGCGGCATTCCTATCGATTTGGCCTGGTTCGAGCGCTACGAACTACGCCGGGGCGACGAAATGTTGACTGTAAACAAGGGGGTGATGGGTGGCATGTTGGAGGTACTGGGTCGCGCAGGCCACACACCCGTCCCCACGATCTACGCCAGTGCTGGCCCTGGCGGGCCATTGACCGCTGCCTGCTACGCCCAGCTCAAGGGGGAACTATTGGACTGTCTGGCCGCGTGCCTGCCCGTGGATGGAGTGCTTCTTCCTCTGCACGGCGCGGCCGTAGCCGAAGAGACGGGTGATCTGGAGGGCGATCTGATTTGCGCTGTGCGAGAGGTGGTAGGATGGGATGTCCCCATCGTGGCAACGCTGGACTTACACGCCCACGTTACTGACCAGATGGTAACCCACGCCGACGCCCTTCTGGCCTGGGAGACGTATCCCCACGCTGATTCCTTCAGCACTGGCATGCGAGGCGCACAGATGATCGTGGACATGCTGGCTGGGCGCTGTCATCCCACCATGGCAATGGCAAAAGTACCAGTCATCACTGGTGCTATCAACGGCTCTACCCACGGCGACGATCCCTTCGCCGTTCTCATGCGCCAGACCAAAGCCCACGAAGGCGATCCAGGGGTGCTCTCCACAAGTCTCTTCCTTGTCCATCCGTACCTGGACCAACCGGGGATGGGAAGCGGCGCGTTGGTGATCACAGATGGAAATATGGAGCAGGCCGTTGCCACTGCCAGAAAATTAGCTCTTTCCTATTGGGCGCGCCGCTTTGACCTGGAACCAGTAACCTGGACGCCAGCCGAAGCCGTGTCCGCAGGCATCAACATGGAAGGTGGGCCGGTGTTGCTGGTGGAGACTGCCGACTGCTGTGGAGGGGGAGCCGCGGGGGATAGTGTGGCCTCGCTGGGTGCGCTTCTCCCTATCGCGCCAGCCACTGGCCCAGAAGTAATATCCATTGTCCCAGTAGCCGACCCAGAGGTGGCTAGCGTCTGTCACAAAGCCGGCGTCGGAGCGGAGATAACCGTGAAGATTGGACACAAACTTGATCCCCGCTGGGGAGAACCAATCCTTGTGACTGGGCGCGTGGAGCGGCTAAGCGATGGCTACTTCCACTACGAAGGGGGTATCTTTGAAGGCGTGCAAGGGGAAATGGGGCCATCGGCCGTGCTAGCCGTGGGTGGCGTGCGCATCCTGGTGACCACCCACGCCACCTACGACTGGAGAGACGAACAGTATCGAGCCGTTGACCTTGATCCAGCCAAAGCCAAGTTTGTCGTTGTCAAGAATCCGATGAATTATCGCATGGCCTACGGTGCTTTTGCTAGGGCAATTTTTGTACTGGCAACACCTGGCCCCACGCCGGCTACCGTTCGCAACATGAAATTCGAAAAGCTGGCCCGCCCCTATTTCCCGCTGGATCAAGAGATTCCTGATCTTCAACCGATGATTCTGCGCGGGCCGATGCGTTCACTCTACAACAGCTAATCTTTCAATATATGGTACAAATGCGGCTCAACCGGAAATCAAGTGATGACCAGCTTGGTTTCACTTCGACAGGCGCTTCTCAATCAGCGCTGACCTGACCGACCACCTGAAACCCCAAAGAGCTACTTTGTCTTTATCCGCGGTCATCCACCATTTCAGTGTTCATCCGCGTTCTATTTTCAAATCTGGCGGGCCACTGCGCCCCAACGCGTCGCTACCCGCATCGAGGGAATGCGGGTAGCGACGGTATACAATTTAGGTCTTGGCGTGGTCCTCAAATCTGGCTGCAATGAGTATGCGAATATCCAGCAGAGAACGGGTGGAAGCGATTACACTCGCAGCTTATGGCCGGAGAACGAAGTCAGCGCATAGCCACCAAAGCGTTCGTTGAACATCTGTCGATGGTCGCGTAGGAGTGAGATCGCCACCTGTTCACCCAACAGGAGCGATTCCGTACCATCCGATCGCCAGTGGACACCGGCCATGTTGCGGCCCAAAGCGATATTGGAAGCCAGTTTGTTCAGTTCACCACCTACATAGAGCCTTGCTCCGGTGTACGGCTCCAGCGCCATTCCATCACCACTCACGCGGGTTGGATTCAGGATTTCAGCATCCTCGTCAAAGAACGCCTTCAACACCGTGACACAGGCACCAGCCACTGTGCCATGGCCCGCACCATACGAGGGATGCATGGGGCTGCCCTCGGGGAAAGCCAGGGGCAAGAGATATGTCTCTTCGCCCCCATGCTCTGCCATGTTTTGTTCCATGTTGTGCATCGCGATACGGTCGAGCACTGCTGCACCGGTGGCTTTCGATGATAGATCGAAATTTGTGATCCCCATCCGGTTGGTGTGGATGCGGGCTGCAAAGGCTTCGGGGCGCAGACGGCGATGGACATACCACTTCTGAAACCAGACTGCTTTTAGCGCACGTGTGGCGACTTCACACAGGGTTGCCGCGATGTAGGGGCCACCGAAAGTGCCAAACGCTTCTTGGGTCAGGCTGTTGTGGTACGGGTTTCCCGCATCGAATCGAATGCCCAAGCCGCCGCCCACAGGGCTTGTTTGGTCTGTGTCTTGCAAGAGGAGCAACATAGCATTGAAGTAGGCCTGAAAGAGGACATCAACATGCACCCACTGGCCCAGGTCGCGCCCGTTGCGGATGTACACCGGGTGTTGCTCCATGTCGCCCAGAGGGAGATCATCATAGTTGAAGCCAGCGTTCAAGCCATTCTGAATGGCGACGTACTGTTGCCAACTTGTGACGTAATCCTTGCCTGCCTCCGGGGTACGCATTCGCTGGTCGTAGCCCTGCGCACCAAAGGGAACCTTCCGCATTAGAAACTGCGAAATGTATGGCCCAGCTTTGTCACCCGGCGTCAGACCACGGAAGAGGGTTGCAGGCGTCACCTGAAGCGTACCGCCCACGAAATCCTTTGCACCTTTGAAATCATTGCCAAAGCTGGTCAGCTCGGCAGCCGCATCGGTTGCAGTATCGGATGCAGTGGAACTGAGTTCATAGTGATCGAAATGCACATCCCGTAGAAGCGCCATCCAATAATTTTCGACAATCTCGGCTGCAATTTCATCGCTTGCAAAACGGGACGCGGGCGGTGCTGTCAGCGCATGGGAGTCGGCCCCTTCGGTCTCATAGGCCAGCCCAGCCTGGGGATTGACCAGCTTGCGCATGCCTGCCATGGGAATCTGTTCGAAGTGTTCGGGTACACCGCTGCCCAATGCTGTGAGCAGTTTGTCATAGCTCAACTGGTTGGCAAGCCCAGTCACCGGATCATGCGCCAGCCCCTTGGTAAACGATGCACGCCGATCACCGTAGCGGTCGTCATCGCCGTTGTTGGCGTGGATCGGGTGGACCTGTGCTGCCTGCGCACGGGCCATGGCCACGCGTCTTTCAAATGCCCGCCGGCTTCTCTCTGCCCCATCATGTGGGCCAGAAGCCTGGCTTGTTACCGAAGAGAATTGCCAGCCCGTTAATGGCAAGGCGGATGCAATGCCATTCGTGGCTTCTCGACCATTTGCCAATTTCGAACCGTTCGTTTTTGTCAGTGAAGATGGACTCATTTTTTCCTCCGGGGTTGTTTGTTGTACCAAAGATACGGACAGTTTGCATTCGTTCGTTCACAAGCATCTCTTTGTGACCAGCCTTTTGCCATCAACTCGCCTCCCTTTTGGCCTGCTTGTCGCAATGAAGAAACGGTACTGCACCCTACTTGAATGCAACCCGGTGGCGTTTTACAGCATGACGGTTTTCTCCGTTCGATCATGGTTTACGGCTCCCAGCCCATGTTCGATCACTTTGGTGCTGGAAAAATCGTCTTCCCCGCGTTCAACCTGGGTAGAGAGCAGTGCGCATACGGAAACCATCTTGATTTATGGATGTGTTCTGTGCATCTGACCTTCTTCTACCGACACATCAACGATTGAGACGGTATCCAAAGTGGACAAAAAGGCTCGATTACAGGTGCTTGCCCAATCCAGAACGCTGTTATATACTCACGCTCACGCCGCGCCTACGGTCAAATTGTTCATACCCGCAGCATCTTTCATCCCCGTATCCGCGGTACGTGCCGTTGTACCGTTCCGGATTCCTAACCCCATGCAGGTTGATCAAGACATCCAATCCCTGCCCGTCAATACACTCGCTGAACACTGTGTTGTCGAGACCCAAAAATTCCTGGATCGCAAAAGTGGGCACGACACGCGCTATTGTTTCGAGATGTTTCGGCGCGCATTTGTCGAAAACAATCAGGACGCCTACACATTCATTTCCAAGCACTACTCTTCTCTGGTATCCAGGTGGGCGCGGGAACGTCTGCCCTTCGCCCATTCCGAACAAGTCTTGGAAGAATGTGTAAACTGGGCTTTTGCGAGCATGTTCCGCACCCTGTCGCGGCCAGGGGCCTTTGATCAATTTCCGAGTTTGGAACGCGTTATTTCCTACATGCGTAGCTGTGCGTTCTCTGCGGCTGAAACCGAAAACCGGAAGCGCAGACATTCAAACACGGTCGAACTTGCCGATCAGTTGAGCAGCGGTGAAGAAAGCCCCGAAAAGGCCCTTATTCGGGCCGAAACGAGTGAAAAAGTTCGACAGATTGTTCTGCCGCTTCTCAAAGACGAACGCGAACAGATCGTCTATGAATGCTATTTTGCCCTGGACATGCCGCCCCGTGTGATCTTTCAAATGAATCCAACTCTCTTTCAGAACGTCAAGGAAGTACATCGAGTGAAACAGATTATGTTGGAGCGGTTGAGCCGAGCGCTCCGTCGGATCAGCGAGGAATTCTTGCCATGACTGACCGATCTTCTCTGACAAGGTTTGACCCACCGCACAATCCACATCTCGATGATGTTGAGATTTCGATGTATCTCGAGGGGGATGCGGATGAAGATACACTGCTCCACATGGAGCAGTGCGCGGGTTGCCGGGCACGGGCGGAACATTTCGCCACCCAGCAAGATCATCTGCGCGGCCTGCTTCACCGGAGCACCTGCCCTCAGCCCGATCAGCTACGCGACTATGCATGGGACCTGCTGGCCGACGATGAATTAGAGAAATCTATCCAACACCATCTGGGTTTCTGCCCCTATTGCACCCACGATTATTTTCACGACTACTACGCTGGCGACACATCGGGAGAGGATCTGTTCACAGTGGCCGCGGCAGGTGGCCGTCCGCCCTTTCGTCAAGCGGTGCGAATAGAAACAATGGCACACTCTGGACATCAGCGCGACGGCAACAGGCCCAAAAGCAAAGTGGCTCTCTTTCAGGGCGACGCGAACAGCATGCTGATGATCACAGAGCTACCGGACGACGGCGACACCGATTCGTTTGTGCTGGAAGGCAATGTCAGCGGTATCGAGACCGATGGACTACAAGTCAACGTCTGGTTGGCCGAGCGCCTGATTGCGACATGCCTCCTCGATCCTGCCGGCGATTTTCGAGTTGTGGGGCTGCAACCAGGCAACTACGAAATCATCCTGAATGGATCAACATTCAAGTTGCGCGTCCAGCATCTTGCCGTTGGAAACACCCCCCCCGACGAGTATGTTCAGAGCCAAAATCATCCATAATCGTCTCCGATCCCCATGGGTCGGTTGCAGAGGTTTGCCCAATGACGGACTCTTCTGTCGTAGCGCTGCTCGCAATCACGGACCGTGCGCGCCAAAAACAATGGGTATCGGACAATCTCCCACTCGTTGACAATGATCTTGTTGAAGCGCTGAAAAACGAAGCCATTCAGCTACGGATGGTCGATACACGCGCGGCGCTGGAAATTGCAGAGATGATCGACTTTATCTATCGCCAGACGGGGGTTGCGCGCCATCGCGGCTACAGCCTCTGGGCCGAAGCAATTGTGCGCTCCCTGGGGCTTGGCGAATATGAGCGGGCGCTCGCCTTATACGACAAAGCCATTTCGATCTTCAAAAACGAAGGCGACGACCTCAGCCCCGCGCTCATGCAGATTTCGCGACTTTGGTCCCTTGCCAATCTCAACAGAAACGCCGAAGCTTTTGCCGCGGGCGAGGCCGCTGCCGTTGTATTGGCCGATCATGGGCGTAAACGTTCGCTGGCTACCCTGCAAATGAACTTGGCGTCGGTGTATACACGGATTGGCGAATATGCAAGGGCGCTGACAATGTACGAAAACTGTCGGGCCATCTACGAAGAGCTTGGCCTGAATACTGAGGATATCCAGGTTGCCTGGGCGTTGGTTCTCAACAACATTGCCATTTCGCTCTGCTATTTAGGCCGATTTGATGAATCAATCGCGGCAAGCCACAAGGCGCTGGCTGTTCACGAGCAGCAGGGCAACCGTTTGGAGGCGGCGCGTGTTCAACAGCACTTGGCTGTCACCTATTTTATCCTGGGGCGCTACAACGAATCCTTGCGGGTTCTCGATCAGGTACGCGACATCCTGGCAACGGATGGTCTGCACCGCCATGTGGCACGGGTCGATCTCTATATCTGCGAATGTTTGCTGCGTTTGCGTCGATTTGACAGAGTACTGGCAAAGATTCCAGCTATTCGGGAGACATTTGCACTGATCCAGGCACTCCACGAGCAGGGGATCGTTCTTGTTTACGAGGCTGTCGCAAAGGCGGGGCAAGGCAATTTTTCTTCTGCGCTTGAATCATTGGCCGAAGCTCATCAAACCTTTAGCGAGGAGGGAAATCGTTCGTGGCAAGGAAATTGTGACCTGGAGGTGGCGCAGATTTTGAACCAACAGGGGCGCCATGGCGAAAGCCATCGCAACGCGATCAGGGCCGCAGAGTACTTCCATGCCGAAGGGTTGCGGGTACGCGAAGCCGAGGCGCTTGTTCTGGCTGCCCACGCGCGTTTTCAGCAAGGCGATCATCAGGCGGCAACCGATCTGCTCGAATCGATCAGGCATATCGACGAAAGCGAGGATGTACCGATTCTCCTCTTTCAGTTTCATCACCTTCTCGGTCAAATGGCATGGGCAGCAGATGATCTTGACCAGTCTGTCACCGAATTGCAACAGGCCATTGTCGCGGTGGAACGGTTGCGCGCTCATTTGATGATCGACTTGCGTGTCAATTTTCAAGAGGATAAGCAGATGCTGTACGAGGATATGGTTGCCGTCTGTCTTGAAAGGGGAGAGCCAGCCCGCGGGTTGCACTATGCGGATCGAGCAAAGTCGCGCACATTGGTAGAAATGGTCGATCATCGGATAGAGATGCACTTGCACGCGCGCCAGGCAGCAGACCAACCCCTTGTGGAGCGCATGATGGAGCTGCGCGCCCGCCGAGATCAATTCTACCGCCACGGCGAAAATCGCGATGTCTCAGCAGAGCGCAGCGCGATTGCCAGATTTAGCGAAAGTGAACAGCGGCAGCTTTCTCGGTTGGATAACGAGATAGCGGAACTGTGGGATATGCTCTTGATTCGCAATGCGGACTATGCCGAGGATGTGAGCCTGTGGCAGACAACCGATCACCCCCTTGATCTGTCAACACCAGACGATACAGCACTGGTCGAATACTTTTCACTACATGGCAAACTGATCGCCTTCGTGGTAAAGCAGGGCAA
Source organism: Caldilineaceae bacterium (assembly GCA_024643705.1). GTDB lineage: Bacteria > Chloroflexota > Anaerolineae > Caldilineales > Caldilineaceae > JACQGT01. Next base: position 7,892 of record JAHEML010000099.1, read on the forward strand.
TGTCCAGGTCTATCAGCTGGGTGTGGATGTTCTCTCTATGCGCCGCCTTGTCGAACGATGGCACCAGCACCTTCGCACTGTCCATCTCTTCCCAAGCGAACGCCTCCCCCTGCTCGTCAACCAGGCACAACATTTGCTCAACCAGCTATTTCTGGCTCTGGTGAAGCCCTTAGCAGTCGCGCTGGAAATGGTCCAACGCTTGATCATCGTACCCCACGGTGTCTTGCACTATGCGCCCTTCCATGCATTTTTCGACGGCAGCGCCTATCTGATCGAGCGTTACGATGTCAGCTATCTCCCAAACGCGGCCCTGATGAACCGTACAAGCAGACGCGCTATGGCAAGCGAGGGCATACTCTCCTTAGGATATGCTGCCGATAATAGCCTCCCCTTTGTGGTGGACGAGGCCCTGGCTGTTGCACACCTGTTTGATGAACCAGCAATCGTCGAAGCTGCGGCTGTGCGCCACCATCTTTCCAACTCGGCGGGAGAGAAACGGATTGTGCATCTGGCCGCACATGCCGAATTCAACGATGACCAACCGCTATTTTCCGGCTTATTGCTGGCCGATGGCTGGCTCACCACACTCGACGTCTTCAACCTGGAGTTGACGGCAGATTTGGTCACCTTGAGTGCGTGCCAGACCGGACGCAGCACGTTAGGCGGCGGCGATGAGCTTTTAGGGTTGATGCGGGCATTCCTCTGCGCGGGGGCAAATGCGTTGGTGATGAGTATGTGGTCGGTGGAGGACCGTTCGACCTCTATTTTGATGCAGGAGTTTTATCGGCTGTTGCAGAATGGCTGCACAAAAGCAGCCGCGCTTTCCCTTGTCCAACGGCAGTTTGTCCAGGCTGCTCCAAAAATAGACGCATCTGCACATTTCGACTACCGCCATCCATATTTCTGGGCGCCCTTCTTTTTGGTCGGCGATGTCTCAGCCCTGATGTCCTGAGCCCGATGCTTTTGTGTTTTGTATTTGAAACTGGAAAGGACCGATCATGTTGAAACGAATCATGTTGAAACGAATGAGTT
>JAHEML010000100.1 GCA_024643705.1 Caldilineaceae bacterium
ATACCAGCGCCCGCCCGCTTCCCCGCCGATTGTCCCGTCCAGCCCGATATTCGTGGGAATAATCCCCCCATTGGCCTCTGTGCGCTCTACCCACGCGTCCACATAACCGGTCAGCCAGTCGTGATATTTCTGCTCGCCGCCCAGCATAAAAGCGTTGAGCATCAGCGTTGTGATGCACAGATTGAGCGGGTGATCCCCCACCACATCGTTGTAATCGACAAAGTGGGCCACCATCTCCTCGTAGCTGCGCTCTCCGTGTCCCAGGCGAAAACGTCCTTCAATTTCGATGGGATCACCAGCCCAATCCAAGCCTGTGGCTTTGCGCATCAGTGGCCCCCGGCTGCCGTTGAACATGCTGCGCACAATGCGTCGCTCCGCGTCGTAATTGGGGGCTTGCGGATCTTCGTTCATGTAGAAACCGGCAAAGCGTCGGCTGCGCACACCGTACTTTTGATCGTGGGGATCAGACAAGCCCTGTAATGTAAAAGCGTTCAATCCTTCGCCGATGTGAAACCAATCAGCCACCGTGGGGAATTCTTTGTAATACATCCCACCCCGCCCCAGTTCCACCTCCACGGTTTTGGCCTCGGTGTACTGGCGTAGATGGCCCTCCCAGCCCTTTTTGTAGAGCGCCAGAACGGTGTCGTCGCCGCCCAGCGCGTGGAGCATTGTCCAGTTGAGCAGATTCTCCGCGGCGTCATCGGGACCATCGTCGCCACCCCAGCGCGGCACACAGAGCAGGTAGCCCCGCTCATCAAAATAGTGAGCGTAGAACTCTTCAATTGCCTTGCATTGCTCTTCCAGCAGACGGCGTTGGAGCAAGGCCCAGTGGGGTGGAGCCATAGGTGTGTCGATGATTAGTTGGGGCTGGGGCATGGGAAATCTCCTGTGTTTGGGGCAAAACGAGGGTAGGACCAGTTTGGGGATGATAGCATTGGGATGGTTTGGGGGCAAACAGCTTTTTTGTTACCCACCAAGCTCTCAAAATCATCACCGAAGGCGTTTTGCATTGGTACCAATTGGGCCGTCTGAGGATTTGTGGGACAATAGGAGCTATCTGTGCTGCCCTAGTTCTGGAGTATTTATGATATTCCCCTTTCGTCGTCTAATGCCCAATAAATTGTTGCTCCGAACGCTTTTTCTCTGCATCCTGCTTCTGACGATCGCAGCCTGTGATGAAACCGCACAGCCATCCTCTCCAGACTCTCCAACCAGTGTTCAACCGCTGCTTTGGGTGGGAGAGATGCAGCCGGGTGGCGGCTCTTCGTTGACTGTAAATCGAGGAGATCAGGTGCCATTCTCGGTGCAAGCCTACCTGCTGGGGGTGACGGATCGGGCGGGACAAGGCCAGGGCATCGGCTGTACGCTCCACTGGGGGGTGCCAGGCCAGAATTGGGGCGACGTACCCATGATCTATGATGGTGACGCACCTGGCCTGAACAGCGCAACAGACAACGATAGGTACGCTGTTGTCATCGCGCCCCCACCGGGCGTCTACGGCTATACAGCCCGCTGCCAGGACGCCGCCGGTGTCGAAGTTTGGCAAACCGGCGGCGACGGCCAACTCACCGTGTCGGCCCCAGCCAGCACCCAACCACCCTCTGCAATTGTCGGGCCACGTACGGTCTTTGTTCATCTTTTCGAGTGGAAATGGACCGATGTGGCCCAGGAATGCGAGAATTTTCTGGGGCCACAGGGCTTCGCTGCCGTGCAAGTTTCGCCGCCCAACGAACATATCCTGCCCAGCGATGCCCCCGACTTCGCCTGGTGGGTGCGCTATCAGCCGGTCAGCTACCAACTGGTGAGCCGCAGCGGCGATCGGGCACAGTTCATCGACATGGTGCAGCGCTGCAAAGCTATGGGCGTGGACATTTATGTGGACGCGGTGATCAACCACATGACCGGCATGGAGGAGGGGACCGGCACAGCAGGTACATTTTATCGCCACTACCTCTACCCCAATTTAGACGGCACAAACAGCCACACCTACAGCTTCAACAATTTTCACCACTGCGGGCGGCCCAACGATGACATTGCCAACTATGGGGATGTTTGGGAAGTGCAAACCTGCGAGCTGGTCAATCTCTCCGACCTGGACACAGGCTCGGACTACGTGCAGGAGCGCATCGCCGCCTATCTCAACGATCTTGTCGGCATTGGCGTGGCCGGGTTCCGGCTGGACGCGGCCAAACACATGAACAGGGCCGACATCGCCGGGATTCTCGCCCGTGTCGATGGCGACCCGTACGTTTTTCAAGAGGTGATCGACCGGGGTGGGGAGCCGATCTCTGCCAGGGATTATCTGGCGAATGGGGATGTGACCGAATTCAACTACGGCTCCAAGCTCAGCGACACTTTCTTGAATGGCAAACTGGCCTGGTTGGAGAACTTTGGCGAAACATGGGGGCTGTTGCCCAGCGCCGATGCGGTGGTCTTTGTAGACAACCACGACAACCAGCGGGGCCACGGCGGGGGCGGCGCGCTGCTTACCCACCGGGATGGGCCGCTCTACCGGCTGGCCGATATGTTTATGCTGGCCTGGCCCTACGGCTACCCCCGCATCATGTCCAGCTACGCCTGGGATGGGGTCAACGATCGCACGGGGCCACCCGCCGACAGCCGGGGCAACACCAACGACATCTACAACGGCACCGCCGGCGACGGTCAACCCGACTGCTTTGGCGACCGCCCCGGTGTGGATTGGGTGTGCGAGCATCGCTGGCCGGGTATCGGTGGGATGGTGGGCTTTCACAACGCCACGGCCCGCAACTTTTTTGTGAGCGATTGGTGGAGCAACGGGGAACAGCAGATCGCTTTTGGCCGGGGTGATGCGGGTTTTGCCGTCATCAATCGGGAAGATTTCGCAATCCAAAAACAACGGTTTCAGACAAGCCTTGCGCCGGGTCGTTACTGCGACATCGTCCACGGCGAAATAGCCGCAGATGGTCTCTTGTGCACCGGGCCGGTGATCACTGTCGAAGCGGACGGCAGCTTCGTGGCCGATGTGGACAGCCTGGACGCGCTGGCACTACACGATCAGGCACGGATTCCATAAAGCCGTAGCGTGGACGCACCCGGCAGCGGACCAGTGCGGGGTCGATCCCGGTTGGCGGGCAGGGTTTCCCAGCGCAGAAGATAGCTCACCGCGGGGTCGGGGCTGCTGCCATCACCATCACCATCACCATCACCATCACCATCACCATCACCATCACCATCACCATCGTCTGTCCATAGCCGCACATGCATCTCTGGGAAGTCGGATTCCGGCGACATGAGATAAGAGGGGAGAGGTGTTGTCGGCGGGAGGGTCTCCACGGGCAGCAGGGTTGCCTCATCCAGAATCCAGCGGCCCGCGCCTGCATGAATGTGGCGGAAATCCAAGGCCAGACGGCCATCTGTCGTCGCCTCCACCCGCCCCAGCACTACATTGTTGACAATACTCCCGCCCCCCTCGAACCACCAGCGGTAATCCCACCTGCTTGTTTGATGAAGCACCCATTTACCACCTTCCCAGCGGGCATTGAACGCCTGGGTCGCCCCCGCGCCATCGAATTTATGATAGGTGAGGATGGCCCGCCCCTGGCTATCGAAGCCGATCTTGCCGCTGCCGTTGATAATCCCCCCCTCGGCTGGAATCGGATCGACGATCACGCCCGGTGTCTGCACGGTCATGGGCAGGTCGATGGGATCGCCTGCCGCCGTCTGCCAATGGACCAGATCGTCACTGATCGCATAGGAGAGATCATGGTTCGTCTTGCAGTCCGGTGTGTCCCGCCAGACCCAGGACATGTGAAATCGGCCATCCGGCCCCAAGACTGGCTCGTGGAGGTAGGCGTTCATCAGCCCTTGCCCGTCGGTGAGCGGGCGATCCAGCAGGCGCACCCAGCGTCGGGTCGCCCGATCCCAGCGGTTGTAGATTTCAGACCCGTTGCCGCTGCTGCCATCCCGGTAATGGAAGATGAGATCACCTTTGCGATCGGTGAGAAAACGGGGATAGGTGCAGCGTTCTTCGTTCTCACCGGTCATGGCGAAATGTTGGACAAAGCTGGTGATGTCCCAGGGCTGCTCCGAGCGAAAATAGGTGAGCGCATTCACATGCATGTTGCCGCTGAGATGCAGATAGCCGTCGGCATCCACAGCCAGGGTGACCGAGTTGTGACTATCCCATCCTAACCGGGTAGAGGTGACCGAGTCGCGGTAGCCCGGCGCGTCGGGTTGAGCCGAGGTGATCTGCGCCTTTTGCCAGCCATGTTCGTGCAAGCGTCGCATTGCCACGGTCATTTGCCTGTCGGCGTCGTAATAGGCGACAAACTGGCGGTCGCCCACGGTGTACAGGCCGAAGTCGACGGGATGCCCTGCCCAAACTTGGTCAACGTCCAGGACAGAAATCACTTGGGGCTGGTTGTTGTTCATGGTTTCTGCTCCGTTGGGTGGTATGTATTGCGTAGAGCGGATCAGCATTTCTTCTTTGCGTCTCTGCACCTCAACGTCTTCGCGTTGAGCTTTTCTTACTGTCCCACGCGTATGGGCTTCAGCCCCGCTTCGATCTGGGCGCGGCGATCCTCCAGAAAGGGGGGCAGAACCAGCCGTTCGCCCAGCGCGTCGGGATGTTCGTCCACGGCAAAGCCAGGGCCGTCGGTGGCGATTTCGCAGAGCAGCCCCCGGCTGATGCGGAAGTAGATCGATTTGAACCAGAAGCGATCAATGACCTCGGACACCCCCGCGCCCATGGCCGTCAGATGGGTACGCCAGGCCAGTTGTTCCGCGGCATCTGCCACCCGGAAGGCCACGTGATGCACGCTGCCTGCGCCAGGATAAGCCGGCGCGCTTGTATCCTCCATCACCCACAGTTCCCGGCCCGGTCCGCCGTCGCCGGTTGTGTAAATGGTGGCGTCCGGGTGTTCTTCCGTCTTCTGATATTTGAGCAGATGAACAGCGATCTGCTCCATCTGGTCTGGGCGAGGGGTGGCGATAAGCGCGGCGTAGAATCCCCGTAACGCGTAAGCTTGAGGAACACCGCCGTTTTCCCAGTAGGCTCCATCGTAGGCCGCGCCGCCATCGTCCACCAGCATGAGCCGCTGACCTTCTGGATCGTCAAATGCCAACACTGTGCGCCCGGCAAAGTGTGAAATGCCCTGGTGGGCGACGCTCTGGCTGTCGAATCGGTTCTGCCACCAGTCTAGCGCGGCCCGGCTGGGAACGCGAAAAGCGGTGGCGGCAAAGCTGTCGCTGCCTCGCCGTTCCCGGCCAATGTGGGCCCAGTCGAAGAATGTCATATCTGTGCCGGGGCTGCCAGCTTTGTCGGCATAAAAGAGGTGATAGGCCGATGTGTCGTCCTGGTTGACCGATTTTTTGACCAGGCGCAGGCCGAGAACACGGGTGTAGAAATCGGCGTTGACGCCGATCTGCGCCGAGACCGCTGTAATGTGATGGATGCCGTTGAGTTGCATGGGTATCTCCTGACAGGAAATAGAACGCGATTTTGCGCGGATGAGAGATCTTCTTACTGCAAAGGAGCAAAGTAGCAAATGAACAAAGAAAATCCGGTTGTCTTCTGCGCTTTTGCTTCTCCACGCCCCTGCGTTGAAATCAGTGCCATCGGTCATTCTTCTGTGCGCTGGCGAACCACTTCGTAGAGGAGCAGGGCTGTGGATGTTGCCAGGTTCAGGCTGTCGGCTACCCCGCGCATGGGGATTGTCACCGTGGCGTCCGCCGCGGCCAGCCATTGGTCGCTTAATCCTTCGGCCTCGCTGCCGGTGACGACGGCCACTGCACCCCGCATGTTGGTGCGGGTGTAGGATGTGGAGGCATCTGGTGTGGCTGCGATGGCGGTAATTCCACGCCTTTTCAACCAGGCGATGACCTCGTCGGTGGGTGCTTCGGCTACAGGAACTGTGAAGCGTGTGCCCAGGCTGGCCCGAATCACGTTGGGGTTGTGCAAATCCGTGCCACCTGCGCAGAGAATCAGCCCGTCCACCCCGGCAGCGTCGGCTGTGCGCAAAATAGCACCCACGTTGCCGGGCTTTTCTGCGCCTTCCACGACCACCACAAAGGGGTTGGCCGAGATGGGCAGATCGTCTAAACGGGTTTGGCTGTAGGGGATGACAAGGAGGAGGCCGCCGCTATCGCCGCGGACGGCTATTTTGGCAAAGAGATCGGGCGAGACGGTTGCGGATTGGGTATGGCGGGTTGCCAGTTGCGAAAACCGGTCGGCCATATCTGCATCGCTAGGTGCAATCAGTTCCGGGCAGAGGTAGGCTTCGACGGGGACGACGCCTGCGTCCAGGCAACGACGCACTTCTCGGCTGCCCTCCACAATCGTCATGCATTCTTTGTCCCGGTGGCGGCGGTTGGTTGTGAGGCGCACAACGTTTTTGACGCGTGGGTTGTTGGGGCTGGTGATGTGCAACATCTATTTTTCCGCGTGCCACCGGGCATATGTGCCGCTGGGCAGCATACGGCCCGATTGCTCTGGGATGAGCATCTCGCCTTCTTCTATGCGTCCACCCCGCCCGTCGACCACGTCCAGCACTTCGTTGCGCAGGGTGGTGGGGGTGAAGCCGGGCGTGTGGCAACTGAGCAGGAAAAAGAGCGCGTCGGGGGCCAGAATCTCTTTGCAGGCTTCCAGCAGGGGCATGAGATCGTTTTCGATCTTGAAGACTTCGCCTTTGGGGCCGCGGCCAAAGCTGGGCGGATCGAGGATGATTCCCTGGTAGAGGTTCTCGCGGCGGGCTTCTCGTTTGACGAATTTGAGCGCGTCGTCCACCAGCCAGCGGATGGGCCGCTCGTGCAGGCGACTGAGCAGTGCATTCTCTTTGGCCCAATCCACTACGCCTTTGGCCGCGTCCACATGCACCAGATGTGCGCCAGCCTGGCTGCAAGCAAGGGTGCTGCCACCAGTGTAGGCAAAGAGGTTGAGCACATGGATGTTGCGCCCGTTGGTGCGCTGCAACCGGTCGCGGATCAGGCGGCGCATCCATTCCCAGTTTTGCGCCTGTTCTGGGAAGAGGCCAAGGTGGCCGAAATCGGTCAATTTGATTTGGAAATGGAGGTTGGCGTAGAGTATCTCCATTTTGCGGGTGGTCTTTTGCCCAAACTGCCAGTCGCCTCCGCCTGTGCTGTCGCGCTCGTAGACGGCGTCGGCCGCGTTCCATTCGGCCGCGGTCATGCGGGTGTTCCACACAGCTTGGGGGGCCTGGCGCAATAGCCGGTAGTCGCCGATCTGTTCCAGCTTGCGTTCGCCGCCCGAATCCAGGAGGGTGTAGTCGCCGGTGGGGATGTAGGGTGTGGTCATAAGGCTTGCCTCGGAAATAAGGGGTCGCTTGAAGTTAGGCAGTTGACCGGTTGGGTAATCGAAGAATTCGCCGAGTCATACCGGGTATGCTGAAACACAACTGCGCCACTCCAAATTTGGTTCATTCTCTCTCATGTTCGTCTCTTCAGAGTCTATCACAGGTATGGAATAGGGGCGAAGAGGACGAGCTATCAACATGTAAATTCCGGATTGCGACGCGCCGGGATTGTTTGTCAATCGTCGTTGCTGATTCAGATATGGCCGTTCGACTTGTAAGTACTAGTACAGTCGGGCGCAAATAAGCCAATGTTTTGGGCGATAGTGTAAACTGAGCATAATCGATATGTAACAATGTCCAAGACAGAGGCCACAGACAAGATGACAGGACCGAAAGCGCCACGAATTGAACTGGACGAGACGAGTCGTGATGCACTGATTGCTTTGACTCGCCGACATACGACCCCTCAGCAGTTGGTGCCGCGTGCCCGGATCGTTCTGCTGGCAGCCGAGGGCAAGAACAACGCCCAAATTGCGCAGGAACTGAGCGTGTCAATTGACATGGCCCGCCTGTGGCGCAGACGCTGGCTGAGTCTAGCTGCCATCCCACTGCAGGAGCTCAGCGCTGCTGAGCGATTGGAAGATGCGCCACGGCCAGGCAAGCCAGTGAGCATCGGTCCGGAGCAAGTGTGTCAGATCGTGGCCCTCGCCTGTGAAGCGCCAGAGAAATCAGGTCGTCCCATCAGCCAGTGGAGTGGTCGAGAGATTGCCGACGAGATTATTGCCAGGGGCATCGTTGAGACAATATCTCCCCGGCATGCCCAACGGCTGCTAAAAAGGGGGATCTGCAACCACACCGCATCCGCTACTGGCTGACGCCACCTGACGATCCTGACTACGATGCCAAAGTGACGGACATCTGCGCAACCTATCGCCTGGCGCCAGAACGACATGAACAAGGCGAGCGCACCATTAGCACCGATGAATTGACCGGTGTACAGGCACTGGAACGCAAGCATCGTGGACTACCGATGATGCCTGGCAAGGTTGAACGCCGAGAATTCGAATACATCCGTCATGGCACAGCGACCTTCATCCTCAGCCGAGATGTGGCTACCGGAGAAGTGATTGCACCTTCCGCTGGCGATAGTCGCACCGAAGCCGATTTCCTGGCTCATGTCCAGGCTGTGATCGCCACTGATCCGACTGCCTACCGCTGGCACTTCGTGGTCGACAATCTCAATATCCATCTCTCTGAATCCTTGGTGCGCTGGGTAGCCACCGAATCCGACCTGGATATCGAACTGGGTAAGAAAGGACAAAGCGGCATTTTGCGCAACAAACAGACCCGGGCCGCCTTCTTGAGTGATTCCACTCATCGCATCGTCTTTCACTTCACGCCCAAGCATTCTTCCTGGCTCAACCAGATTGAAATTTGGCTGAGCATTCTGACCCTTAAGCTCCTGCGACGAGGCTCCTTTTCGTCGCTTGACCAACTGAAGGTCAAGGTTCTGGCCTTCATCGATTATTACAACGACACCATGGCCAAGCCCTTCAGGTGGACTTACCAGGGCAAGCCACTCGTCGCTTAAACCCTTGGCTTATTTACGCTACCGTGTACTAG
>JAHEML010000826.1 GCA_024643705.1 Caldilineaceae bacterium
GACTTCGTCCAAATCCGACAGCCACCGTTCGTACTCCATCCGCCCGCCTTGATAGACGGCCGCGCTGCGGTGGAGTTGATTCTTGGTAGCTTTGATGGCGTCCTTGTAGCTGCGGCCTTTGCCCAGCTCCACCGCGGCGATGGATTCGACCAATGCAGGCGCAATGGCCTGATATTTGCGGCTGCTCAACACGGCAGCGGTGATGGCCGAGAGGGTATCGCGGGAGGCATTTGTCATCGCGTGGGCAAGAGAAACATCTAATAGGCCGATTTCAGCGCGCGCTGAATATCCCGGCTGGCGTCCCGTTTGGCAATATCCTGCCGTTTGTCGAAATTCTGCTTGCCACGGGCCAGGGCGATCTCCACTTTGGCCCGTCCAGCTTCGTTGATGTAGAGGCGCAAGGGCACAATCGTCCAGGCCCGTTGGGTGGCTTCGGCGTGCAATTGATTGATCTCCCGCCGATGCAAGAGCAGTTTGCGCTTGCGCGTCTCCTCGTGGTTCTGAATGTTGCCCTGGGCATAGTGGGCAATGTGCACATTCATCAGCCAGGCTTCGCCATCCCGCACCAGTACAAAGCCATCCCGCAGGTTCACTTGGCCCTGGCGCACAGACTTGATCTCGGTGCCAGTCAGCACAACCCCGGCCTCGAAAGTCTCTTCGATATGATAATCATGGCGCGCCTTGCGGTTGCTGGCAACCGTGCGCGGCCCATGGGGTTTTGCCTCTTTATCACTCTTCTTCGCCATTATTGTCCGGTTTCCAATAGCTCAATCGCCCGATCCAATTGGGGGTCTTCGTCGGCTTCGATCTGCTCATTTGTGATCTCAACGGCAATGTCGGGGTCGAGGCCCGTCTTGTCAATCGAGCGATCTGCCGGGGTATACCAGCGAGCAATCGTCACCCGCATCAAGCTGCCGTCGCTCAAGGTGTGGGGCAATTGAACACTGCCCTTGCCAAATGTGGTGGTGCCGATGAGCACTGCCCGGCCCGCGTCCTGCAAGGCCCCCGCCACAATTTCGCTGGCGCTGGCACTGCCCCCATCCACCAACAGAACGATGGGCAGACCCTTGTCCACGGCCGCACTGCCTTCGGTGTCGTAGTTCTGCTCGCTGCCGTCGCTAAAGCGCTCGATCAGCACCCGTTCATCCTGCAGAAAGACGCTGGAAACACGTACGGCTTCCCGCAGCAGCCCGCCGGGGTTGCCCCGCAGATCGAAGATCAGGCCGCGCAGATTGGCCCGGTTGGCTTCGTCGACTGCGTCGCGCACCCGCCGACCCGAATCATCAGAAAAGCGGCTAAGGCGGATGTAGGCAATGTCCTCGTCCTGCCCATAGGTATCCGAAAAGACGATAGGTATCTGGATCACATCCCGCACCACAGTCACATCAAATGGTGCATCGCCACTGGGTCTCTCGATTGTCAAGACCACCGACGAACCTTTCGGTCCCTTGATCTTGCTGATCGCTTCGTTCAGATCGGCCATGTCGGAGACGGGTTCACCGTCGATGGCAGTCACCAGGTCGTTGCGGCGCAGACCCGCATTCCACGCGGGCTGGTTTTCGAATGGCTCGACAAGACGCACTGCCCCCTGATCTTCCACCCATTCTACCGTAGCACCGATACCCTCGAAGCTGCCATCCATGCTTTCCAGAAAGTTTGTGGCTTGCTCTGGAGCCATGAAACTGGTGTTGGGATCATCCAACAGATCCAGCACCCCCCGGATCGCGCCGTAGCTGCGCTCCTTGGTGGGCGGCAGATCGCCGTAGAAATCCCTCTCCAGTAGCCCCATGGCCTCCCAGAAAATATCCAGGTCATCCCCGCTCAAGGAGCGTTCCTCGGTTGTCGTCGCTCCATCGTTGGTGGACGAAACAGGAGCAGAGGCGTTGCCGCCGGGGCCGTTGCCAGTGAAACGGCCAACAGCAAAGCCAACCCCGGTGCCAATGGAGAAAACAATTGCCACCACCAGCAGCAATCCACAGCCGATGGCAATGTATCGCGCCAAAGAGGGTTTGTTTGCCTTCTGGCTGCCTGTACCTGATGTATCAGAGATGCTCATACGGTCATTTATCCTTTGGATTCGCCCGCGGGCGACGCGTCATTTCGCCCATATCCCGGACGCTATTTTGTGTACATTGTAACCCAACGATTGTACCACAGGGGAAAAGCGGGGAAAAGCAAGGAGCGTACCAAAAACAGGGACACCGCGAATAATTGCCTCAACCAAAACCAGTCAGGTGCGCAGCCATACGATTGTGGAGCGAAAACCAACTCACGCCGCGCACCCATCAGGCGTGAATAGCTGGCAACAGACTACCCTTGGATCACCGGCTCCAACTCTGCCAGAGTGTCCAACGGAATGTGGCAAAAAATCCGATGACCGTCGCCAGCCTCTTGCCACGCAGGCGCCTCCTGGGTGCAGATGGCTCCCCCGTCG
>JAHEML010000827.1 GCA_024643705.1 Caldilineaceae bacterium
TACGAGGCTGGCGGGCGGCTCTGGGGCAATATGACGCCGGTACTCAACAACGAACGTGGGCGCAAGCTGATCAGCAGTGTGATCGGTGGTGTGGAGCCGGGGGCAGCCGCGGGGATTGCGCGCTTGATCGCCGAGCCGGGTCGTTTGGCCGCGCCAGGCCCTCTGCGCCCGGAAACCAGGGAGCGTTTTGTCCGTTTCGCCCTGCCCCGGTTGGGTGTGGCATTGGCCGCGCTGGCCCAACCGGACCGGAGCCGGGACGAGGCTCAACGGATTATCGAGGAGACCGTGGCCCGTTTTACCGCCCAGGGTCAACGCGCCAATCGTATGACGGATCAGGTTCAATTGCTGGCCGATGTGGCAGACGCAGCCTTTCGGGTGATGGTTCCCCAACTGATGCCACGGATTCTGGCGGGGATGGCCGGTCTGCGCGGCCTGACGCTGATGGCAAAAGGGTTGACTGAAATTGATCCGACCATCACCAGCCAGACGGGTATGGAGGTGACCAGAGGGCTGCCCCACAATGTGACAACCGAGATGGACCTGACCCTGTGGATTGTGGCCCAGGTGGTGCGGGATGATCCCGCGTCTGCGGCCCATTTTGCCACCCAGGATGCCTCCACCCTGGGCAACGAGTATCTGGCCGGGATTCTGCCCTACCCGGCCCAGATGGCGATTGCCGGTTTTATGGACAGGTATGGAATGCGCGGGTTGGCCGAGATCGACTTTGGCCGTCCTCGCTGGCGGGAGCAGCCGGCCCAGGTGATGCAGATGGTGCAGAATTATCTGCGCATCGAGGACCCCACCATGGCCCCGGATGTGGTCTTTCGGCGTGGCGAGAAGGCCGCGGCCGCAACGGTTGAGCGGATGGCCGCGGCTGCTCGGCGCAGCGGCCCCCTGGGTTTTCTCAAGGCACGCGTGATTCGGTTGATGGCCCACCGTGCACGGGCGTTATCCGGTCTGCGCGAAAGCCCCAAATTGATGATTATCCGGCTGTTTGGGATTGCGCGCACGGCGATTTTGGCAGCGGGCGAACATCTGGCGGAAACGGGGGTGTTGGCTCAAGCCGAGGATGTTGTTTTTCTGCGCATGGCCGAGCTGAAAAAGTTGGCGGCGGCTCCCCTTGCACAGGTGGACGGGAATGTCTGGCGTACACTGATCGACCAACGTCGCCAGGACTACAACAGAGAGTTGAGCCGCCGCCAGATTCCCCGCCTTTTGGTCAGCGATGGCACGGCCTATTACGAAGGGTTTGGCGCTGGGGGCGAAGAAAACGAAGGAGTGCTGCTGGGCAGCCCGGTGTCGGCGGGCATGGTGGAGGGCAATGTGCGCATTGTGCTCGATCCCTACACTGCCCATCTGCAACCCGGCGAGATTCTCGTCTGCCCTGGCACCGACCCCGCCTGGACGCCCCTCTTTCTCAGCGCGGGCGGGCTGATCACCGAGGTGGGCGGGATGATGACCCACGGCTCGGTGGTGGCGCGAGAATATGGCATCCCCGCGGTGGTGGGTGTACACAATGCCACCGAGCGGCTGCAAACCGGCCAGCGGATTCGGGTTGATGGGGGCAGCGGGCGGATTGAGATTTTGGGATAAATGGATTGCGTGTTGCGTAAGCAGTGGTGCTGATGGGATAGTCCAACGAAACGTGAAACGTGAAACGTGAGATCGTTCAGTGATCTCACGTTTCACGTTTCTACAAATACCTCTCAATTGTCGCTGCTCACGTAATACGCACTACGCAACACGCACTACGCAACACGCACTACGTAATCCGCCCTACTTAACCTGCTCTTCCAGCCGGTCGGTGGCCGGGGCGGGGGTGGGGGATAGGGCACTGATCTCGGCCCGCATCTCCGGTGTTACGCTGATGTTCACTGCATCCAACGATGGCTCTAGCTGTTCCAAGTTGCGTGCGCCAATGATGGGCGCGGTGACTGCAGGATGGGAGAGCACCCAAGCCACAGCCAGGCTGACCGGGCTTAGCCCTTTAGCGTTGGCATAGGTTACAAAATCCTCGGCGGTATCGTAGTACCAATCCAGGCTGTAGCGTTTAACGTACATGGGGTTTTCCTGCAAACGACCACCGTCGGGGCGATCCTTGCGGCCATATTTGCCTGTGAGCAGACCCGCACCTAGCGGGCTGTAGGGGATGACGCCCAACTGCTCGGAGAGGGCCAAGGGCAGCACTTCCACCTCCACCTGGCGCTTGACCAGATTGTACATGGGCTGGATACATTCAAAGCGGGCCAGCATCTCCCGTTCCGAAATGCCCAGGGCTTTCATAATCTGCCAGCTTGACCAGTTGCTGACCGCGGGGTAGAGGATTTTGCCCGCGTCCACCAGATCGTCCAGGGCGCGTACGGTCTCTTCGATGGGGGTGTCAGCGTCCATTTGATGCACAAAGTAGAGGTCGATCCGGTCGGTATCC
>JAHEML010000828.1 GCA_024643705.1 Caldilineaceae bacterium
TCCCTACCCGGCTGCGCTCTATTTCGCGATCATCAATCGCATACGTTCCGATATGGATGATTCTTCCAAGAACATTCACAAAATCAATTACACACGTGCCGCAGTTATCAAGGCCTATCTAATTCGCAAATACCGTCATCACGGCCAAAATCCATTCGAGGAGGTATTGAGTATGGCTCTTAACGAGCAATCCACCATCCCAGCCTATCTGCTGGGCCGTCTGTTCGCAGTATTGGAGAAAGTCCAGGGCGAAGCCATCGGAGATGTTAACGCCAGCATCAAAGATCGTTACTTTACTTCAGCCTGCGCTTCGCCAAGAACCGTATTCCCGACTCTGTTGCGGCTCTCTCAACATCACATCGCCAAGGCGGAGTATGGTTACACCAGCGACCGGCGTATTCAGGACATTCTGGGCCTGCTGGATGTGGAGAAGAACCCGATTCCCTCCCATCTTACGCTCGATGAACAGGGCATTTTCGTTCTGGGTTACTACCATCAACGCGCAGCCTTCTACACCAAAAAGGATGAACAATCTACCGGAAAGAAGACCGATTCTGCGCCAGCATCTACACCTCAATCCACATTACTTTAAGGAGACTGCACAATGACAACCCCTATCAACAACCGTTATGAATTTGTTCTGCTCTACGACGTGGAAAATGGCAACCCTAACGGCGACCCGGACGCTGGCAATATGCCCCGCATCGACCCCGAAACCGGCCACGGCATCGTCACTGATGTTTGTTTGAAGCGCAAGATTCGCAATTTTGCCGAACTGGTCAAGGGCGATTCTACCGGCTATCGTATCCACATCAAAGAAGGCACGCCGCTCAACCAAAACCACGAAGAAGCATACAAAGCTGTTGAGTTGGAGCCGGGCAAAAAGACCGATTTGACGGGTGTGGATAAAGCCCGCCAATGGATGTGTGCCAACTTTTTTGATGTGCGTACCTTTGGCGCTGTGATGAGTACCGGCGACAACTGTGGGCAGGTGCGCGGTCCCGTGCAAATCAACTTCTCGCGCAGTATCGATCCGATTGTCCAGCAGGAAGTCACGATTACCCGCCAGGCTGTCACGCGCATCGATGACATCGAAAAAGAACGCACAATGGGCCGCAAACATATCGTCCCCTATGGCCTCTACCGGGCAGAGGGGTATGTGTCAGCCAAACTTGCTAATTCCCCCAGCAAAGGCACAGGCTTTTCTGATGACGATTTGAATCTCCTGTGGGATGCGCTGATGAATATGTTTGAACACGACCACTCGGCAGCACGGGGCAAAATGGCAAGTCGCAAACTGATCATCTTCAAGCACGAAAGCGATCTGGGCAATGCACCCTCCCATCTGCTCTTTGATTTGGTCAAAGTAACGCGTAAGCCAGAATCTATGCCGCCACGCAGTTTTTCGGACTATGATGTTGTTATCGATGACGATGCGCTCCCGGAAAATGTCGAGTTGATCACAAAGCTATGAACACCGACTACCCGCCCGATGCCTGGCTGCCTCTTTCCGGCATCCAGCACTTCATCTTCTGCCGCCGCCAGTGGGCGCTGATCCACATCGAGCGCCAGTGGCAGGAGAACGCGCTGACCGCGGAGGGGCGCATTCTGCACAGCCGGGTGGACGATCCATTCTTTACGGAAACCCGTAAAAATGTGATCGTCACCCGCTCCCTGCCGGTTTCGTCGCCTACGCTGGGCTTGACCGGCATCTGCGATGTGGTGGAGTTCACAGCTTCGCCTGATGGGGTGCAACTGGCTGGGCGGGCAGGGCGTTTCCTGCCCGCCCCAGTGGAGTACAAACGAGGTAAAATCAAGACCGATGGCAGCGACGAAATCCAGCTCTGTGCCCAGGCCATCTGCCTGGAAGAGATGCTGGCCGTCCCCATTTCCACAGGCTATCTCTACTACGCCAAGACCCGGCGGCGGGTGACTGTAGAAATGAGCGAGGCGTTGCGGGAACGAGTACGCAAGGCTACCCAGGAGATGCACGCCTACTTCGAGCGAGGCTATACGCCCAAAGTTAAGCCATTCAAAGGCTGCAAGTCGTGTTCCCTGGCAGATGTCTGCATGCCCCAGGTACAGGCCGAACGCGTGCAGGCATCCGCCTACATTCAACAGCAGATCGAGAGGGTATAGAGAATGAAAGCGTTGGGAAATATCCTGTACGTGACCACGCCGGAAGCCTACCTTTCCCTAGATGGCGAAAATGTGGTCGTCAAGAAAGAGAACAGTACGGCCATGCGTTTGCCCTTGCACAACCTGGAGAATATCGTCTGCTTCAGCTATCCCGGCGTTAGCCCGGCGCTGATGGGCGCGTGTGCCGAGCGCAATGTGGGACTCTGCTTTTTGCGACCCACGGGCCGCTTTCTGGCTCGTGTGACGGGAAAGCAACAAGGCAGTGTGTTGCTGCGTAAAAAGCAATATG
>JAHEML010000829.1 GCA_024643705.1 Caldilineaceae bacterium
CAGCCCCCTACTCGCTACATCGGATCATCGTCGGGTCATTGATGGTTGCCTTCCTGGCCTCTTGTCAGCCCAAATCGTCGGCCATCCCCCCCGATCCACCAACCTCTATCCAACCAGGTGGTTCCTGCGGGCTGGGATTGCCAAATGATGTTTCGCTGGAAGAGACCTTGACCGCCCTGGTCGCAGCAGAAGGCGCGCATGTTGTCGCCGAGGATATCGACGCCCTGATGGCGCTGTGGACCCAGGATAGCCAGGTTGTCAACGCGCATAACACGCCAAACGATAGCGTCGATGATCAGGTTTGGGACGGTGCAGATGCATTGCGCCACCGATATCGATATTGGGTCTTCCCCAGTCGACCTTCCGTCGCTCCGCCCCAAGACCTGATGATTGACGTGGTTGGCGACAATGCAACAATTCGGTCCACTACGCACATCAACAACGAAATTGCACCGGGTGGCGATCTGTGGGAACTTCGCAAGCTCAACGGCTGTTGGTATCTTGCAAGGCTTACCTACAATCTGGAACAATAAAATTCCAAGCCTTGAACAAGTTATTCGTTAGAACAGACCCTGTTTGACGCTCCGCGCCCCTTGTGATATTCTGCTGATATTGTGCCCTACGCACTTATCTGGTTTTCCGCCCGCTCGGACTACTGAACCCCATGCGCATTTCTCGCATCGAAACATTGCTAGTTGCCCCTCGCTGGCTTTTTCTCAAAATCTACACCGACGAAGGCATTGTCGGCTGGGGCGAGCCGACAATGGAAAACCGGGTACACACAGTAGCCCAGGCCATTGCTGAGCTGGAACCCTATCTACTTGGCAAAGACCCCACACGGGTCATGCATCACTGGCAGGCCATGTATAAGCACGCCTTCTACCGTGGTGGACCAGTCCTTTGCAGCGCTCTCTCTGGCATCGAACACGCCCTTTGGGATATCACCGGCAAGGCGCTGGGCGTACCCATCTACAAGCTCTTCGGCGGTCCCCTGCGGGATCGTATCAAAGTCTATGCTCACATTCGGGGCGACACCCTGGACGAGCAAATCGCACACATTCAAGCCCGCAAAGCAGAAGGATTTACCGCTTTCAAAACCGGGCCGCGCACTTCCGCCGGCCAAAGTGCCCAGCGTATTATCGAAACCCCCGCTTTTGTAGACGCTGTCGTGGACCGCTTTGCTGCCCTGCGCGAAGGGGCGGGCCGAGATGTAGACATTGCTATCGACTTTCACGGGGCTGTCAGCCCGCAGATGGCTGGCACACTGATCCATGCGCTGGAACCCTTTCAGCCCATGTTTATCGAAGAACCAGTGCAATGCCAAAACGTAGACATTCTTGCCAGTCTGGCCCGTAAGACTCACCTGCCGATTGCCGCGGGTGAACGTATCTTTACCAAGTGGGGCTTCCGTGAGTTGCTGGAAAAGGGCGCAGCTTCGGTTCTCCAGCCCGACATCAGCCACGCAGGGGGCATCTTTGAAGGCCGGCTGATTGCTGGGATGGCGGAAAGCCATTACGCTGTAGTGGCCCCCCACTGCCCTCTTGGTCCCATTTCTCTGGCTGCGGGTATTCAATTGGACGCATCGATCCCGAATTTTCTCTGTCAGGAACAGGTGCATTTGGGCGAAGGCTATCTGAAACAGCCATTCATCGTCAAAAACGGCCATATCGACCTACCTACCGCGCCCGGGTTGGGCATCGAGATCGACGAGCAAGCCCTGAAAGACAAACTTGGTGTTTTTCGCCGTCATCCTGGTCTTTTCCACCCAGATGATGGTGCTGCTATTGACCATTGAAGGTAAATCTATCTTGAAAAAGGAGAAGAACGATGAGTGATAAACGAAGTCTTTCCCGTCGCCAGTTCTTGCGGGCCACTGCTTTCAGCTCGCTGGGTTTGGCGTTGGCTGCTTGTGCCGCACCCGCTGCACCGGCTAGCGCACCGGCAAGTTCTGGCGAAGCCGCCGCACCTGCCGAGGCTGCCGCACCCGCCGCCGAAAAGGTGACTGTGCGTTTCCACGCCCGCATCGGCCAGCAGGAAGATACCCTGTACGACATGATGATGCCCAAGTTTATGGAAGAAAACCCAGACATTGAGATCGTCAAGGAGTCCTTCCCTGGTGCAGAGTTCCAGGCCAAAGTTTCCACCATGTTGGCCGGTGGGACACTCGGTGATGCTGTTTGGAGCGCGTTGGGCGGCGCCACCATCTACTTCCAATGGGCACAAGGGACCATTGCACCGCTCAACGACCTGGCCGCTGCGGCTGGCACAGACCTGACCGAATGGTACGAAGGCTGTATCAATGCCATCACCATGGAAGGCAATCTGTTGGGTCTGCCCTTCAAGGCGCACCCCGGCTGGGCCGTCACCTACTACAACGCTTCGGCCTACGAAGAGGTTGGTCTTGAGGTGCCGTCAGCCGACTGGACA
>JAHEML010000830.1 GCA_024643705.1 Caldilineaceae bacterium
ACGCAGAGTGCGGCGCACAATTCGTGTTCAAAAGGGCTCCCAGTATCGCCTACGTCTGCCAGTTGAAGATGACACCCAGCATGGATTTTTCTCTGGCATAGGCCATTTCGTAGGCCTTTGCCATTTCGGTGTAATGAAAACGGTGGGTGATCAGCCGTTTTGGCTCCAGACGTCCATCTGCCATGAGCGAAAGAACATGGGCTGCGGTGCGATCCGCGGTGTACTGATCGGCCATCAGACCGGGGGACTGACTGGCATCGGGGTAGAGGTAGCCCGCCGGGCCAGAGACGGCGATCAGGGAGATGCCTTTGATGTAGAAGTATTGCATGGAGAGGGGGTTGAAATCCAGATTGGCCTCGCCGCGGCCCAGTAGGCTGACAATCGAGACCCGACCATTGGGGCGTACAACTTCCACCGCTGTGCGGTAGGCGGGCCAGGGGTTGGCGGTCAGCACCACCAGATCGATGCCTGCGCCGCCGGTGAAGTCGGCCAACTTGGTCTGGAGTTGCGGGTCATTGTAGGCCAGGGTAGCATGTGCGCCCATCCGTTTGGCTAAATCCATGCGGAAGGCATCGTTGCCAATCGCCACGACCCGCGCCCCAAAGAGAGGCCCGATCGCCACCGCGCCCAGCCCCAGGGTTCCCAGCCCGACCACGGCCACGGTCTCGCCCGCCTTGAAATGGGCTTTGTGGTAACAGTGGGCGCTGAGTGCATACAGGTGGGCGTAGACCGCATCTTCGTCGCTGACATTCTCCGGCGCTACGACCATGCTGGCATCTTGGGTGGTGATGTAGGCGGATTGGTGGGGCATGCGTGTGATGATGCGGTCACCCACCCGCACCCGGTTGACGGCGCTGCCCACCCCGCGCACAATGCCCAGGTTGCTGTCGCCCACCCAGCGGGGATAGTCGGGCGCGCCGGTGACCCGTTCGGCTCCTTCGTAGTTGCCCCGGTCTGTGCCGATCTTCAAGGCGGAAATGCGGGTTTCCACCCAAATTTCGTTGGATTGCAGGTGATCAGTGTCGAGGGGTTGGTCTTCGATACGCAAATCGCGCGGGCCGTGCAGAATGGCAATTTTCATGGTTCTTACCTCTCGGAAATAATGTGTATCCTATTGTGTACGTCTGTGTTGCTTGGCATGAGTCGGATGTGCTGCTCGTCAGCGGCCATCATAGCACGACCCTCATCACAATCGAGTAAAAACTGTGTAGGCAGGATTGGTAGAGTGGGTTATTATGCTACGCATTACCATACGCCCAACAAAGGAGCAACTGATGAATCAACGGCCCAACATCATTCTCATTGTAGCCGACGACATGGGATACGGCGACTTCGGCGTTTTCAACAATGGCCTGGTCCGCACCCCAAGCCTGAATCAACTGGTCGGGGAGGGCATCTGTCTGACCCAGCATTACGCTGGCTCGCCCGTCTGCTCGCCATCCAGGGCGGCCCTGCTGACTGGCCGCTACCCCCACCGCACCGGCGCATTCACCCCCCAAGAGGTGCTGGGGCTGGACCGTATCTCTCTGGGGGAAAAGACCCTGGGCAATGCCTTTCAACAGTTGGGATACAAGACTGGACTGATCGGCAAATGGCACAACGGCGCATTGGACAGGCGCTATCATCCCAATGCTCGTGGATTTGACGAGTTTGTGGGCTTTTCGGGGGGATGGGCCGACTATTATCGCTGGGAGCTGGATTACAACGGCCAGCGACGCCAGTCGGATGGAACCTATTTGACCGACGTACTGACCGATGAAGCCATCCACTTTGTGCAACGACACCGACAAGACCCCTTCTTGCTCTGTTTGATGTACAACGCCCCTCACTCTCCGCTGCAGGCTCCTCAGAATCTTGTCCAGCCCTATTACGACCTGGGGCTGCGTCCGGCGGTGGCGATCACCTACGCCATGATCGAGGCCATGGACAGGGGGGTGGGCCGGTTGATGACTGAGTTGGAGCGACAGCAATTGGTCGAAAATACCATTGTCATGTTCACAAGCGATAATGGCCCGGCCTTTATGTTGCGCCCCGACCAACTGCCCGCGGATATGGATCGGAACACGACCCGATTTAACTGTGGTTTCGCGGGGGCCAAGGGATCTGTCTACGAAGGGGGCATCCGTGTGCCCATGGTTGTCCGCTGGCCCGCAGCCCTGCGCGGCGGTATAACAATCGACACGTTCACCCATTTTACCGACTGGTATCCTACCCTGCTTGGTCTGGCTGGTGGGATACCATCGGGTAATCTATCCAACGGTGGTCACCCCTTAGATGGACACGACATCGGCGCTGTCGTACGTGGCGAGCCTCTGCAAGAGGAGCCAAGGCGTTTTTGGCAGTTCAACGGCTACTTTCCGGTGGCAGGGGTGAATGCGGCCATGCGCGAAGGGGATTGGAAGCTGGTCTTTCCCAGTATCA
>JAHEML010000831.1 GCA_024643705.1 Caldilineaceae bacterium
GTGAGGTTGTATTGATAACCATGCCAGGGGCAGGTCAGCACCGAATCTTCCAGGGTTCCCTGGCAGACAGGTCCGCCTCGGTGCAGACAGCTATTGTGCAGCGCGTGCCATTTGCCCTGGTGGTGAAAGACACCAATCGACAGATCGTCCACTTGCACGATTTTTCGCTTGCCTTCGGGTATGTCCTGGGGGCTGGCAATGAAGACCGTTTTGTAGTCGATGGAGCGGGCGATGCCGATGCTGCGTTCGTAGACATCGACCGCCAACATACGCATGGCATCCGGATCGATGTTTGACATCGCCTGGAAGCTTTCCCGATCTCCTTCTTTGCTGTAATTACGAGCCAGCACTTCCAGAATCACCATCATAAAGCGGTTCCAGGCCACAATGCCGCGCCGTTCCAGGTCGGAGTCCAATTCGTGTAGTTCTGCTATTAACGCCTGGGAAATGGCGTTTTGCACAAAACCTACCATGCCGATCACATAGCGTTCGGAGATGTAGATTTTGGGATCAGCCCCTTCGGACGTGTGCGCTCGCCCCACGTAATCAATAAAACGGGCAAAGTCATCGTCGTATTCTCCCGAAGCAGCGCGACGCCAGAAATGGGTCTGGTGCTGCATCCGCATTTCCAGGTACTCCTGATCGATCTCCTCGCTATCCCGCTGCAGGAAGTGTTGGCGGGTTCCGGGAAAACGCAGCACTTGGGTGTAGAAATCGGCGACAATGGTGGGAATGTGTTTTTCAATGACAAATCGGGTCTCGCGGATGGTGGCAGCGTCTTCATCCGTAAAGCCGATAAAGGCTGACATATAGCGGAAATAGCTGCCTGCATCTGCGGCACCGCGCTTGAAGCGTTCCTGGGTTGACTCCGTACTCATGAATTCGCCTCCCTGTGGGTTGTTAGATTCAATTCGGTGGTGGGCTGCATTGCTGATTCAAAGCTCATGGTTTGTCGTTCTGGCTGGATATGACTCAACGCCACAGACTGACCCTACCCAGGGCTGCCCGCGCCGCATGATAGCCGCACATACCATGGACACCGCCACCGGGTGGTGTCGACGATGAGCAGAGGAGGACGCCAGGCAGGGGCGTGCTGTAGGGCGGCCATGCGGCCAATGGGCGTGTCCACAACTGGCGGATGTCCTGCACGCCGCCGTTGATGTCGCCGCCGATGTAGTTGGGGTTGTAGGCGTGGATGGCCTGGGTGTTGCGTGTGGAACGGGCCAGAACCGTCTCCCGGAAGCCGGGAGCAAAGCGTTCGATCTGGGATTCGATGACCTCGGTGCAATCTGCGGTAGAACCGTGGGGTACATGACAGTAGGCCCACAATGTATGCGCGCCTGCGGGGGCACGGCTGGGATCGAAAAGGCTCTGCTGGGCCACCAGCACATAGGGGCTTTCGCTCAGTTCACCCCGGTTCGTCGCCCGCTCGGATGCGGCAATCTCTGCCAGCGTTCCGCCTACGTGGACAGTCCCAGCCCGGCGACATTCGGGCGCGGTCCACGGCACGGGCGCGGAAAGGGCGTAGTCAATTTTGAAGACCCCCGGCCCGTAGCGGTAGCTTTCCAATCTGCGCCGATAGCTCGCTGGCAGGTGCTCTCCAGCCAGTTTTAAGAATTGCCGGGGCGTCACATCCAGCAACAGGGCGCGACTTTTGGGCAGTTCGTCCAGGCTTTCCACTTCCCAGCCGCAGACAATATCCCCGCCCAATGTCTGCAAATAGCGGGCCATCCCATCCACAAGCGATTGGGAGCCGCCCTTTGGAATCGGCCATCCCACCGCGTGGCCCAGCATCCCTAACACCAATCCAAACGAGCTGGAAAATAGCTGGCCGAAGTCCAGGAATGAGTGGGCGGCCAACCCAGCCAACAGCGCCCGGGCCCGCTCTTCTCGGAAAATGAGGCGGGGAAGGATATTTGTGGGCAGCAAGCCGGGAATGCCAAAACGGGCCAGCGCGAGCAGGTGGGGCGAAAAGGGGTGGGGGCCGAGCAGGGTGGGCGCAAGTTTATCCCAATCTGCAGCCAGGGGTTGCAGCAGCGCCCGCCACGCGCCGCCGTCCCGCCCGATAGAGTCGGCGGTGGCTTCGAAGGATTGGGCCAACCCGATGGATGTGCCGTCGTCCAGGGGGTGGGCCAGGGGGAGATCGGGCTGAATCCACTCCATGCCCAGGCTATCCCAGGGCAGGGTACGCATAAAAGGCGATCCCAGCCCCAGGGGGTGGATGGCCGAGCAGATGTCGTGGCGGAAACCGGGCAGGGTCAGTTCCGCGGTGCGTGCGCCGCCGCCGATGGTGGCTTTGGCTTCGATGACCAGCACAGAACGGCCCGCACGCGCCAGGGTAATCGCCGCGGCCAAGCCGTTTGGCCCTGCGCCAACGACAACCGCGTCGTAGGAAGTAGAGTTTGAAAATACCATAGATG
>JAHEML010000832.1 GCA_024643705.1 Caldilineaceae bacterium
CGCCGCGCCCATCCCGACAAAAGCAACGCCGGTGCTGCCATCCCGCCAGTAGATGCGTTCGCTACCCTGGGCTTGAGCCAAAAAGCGGCCAGGGTCCAGTCCGGGCGCTGGGATCGAAGCACTGAGCAGTCGTCCATTGCGCTCGTGCTGATACTCAGTAAGCAGATGCTCTTCACTGTTTCCAAGGGCAAAGCTAACCGATTGCACCAACCACCTCCGGGTGATAGTCTACGCTGTGCAGCAAGACTGGCAGCAGAGTGCCGATAATCCGTTGGGGTTCCGGTTCGCCGGTGTAGACCCAGCGGATGACCAGTTGATAGATGGCCCCCATCCAGGCATAGGCCACCACATCTGTGTCGACAGGTTGGATGTCGCCCACTTCGATGGCTTCGATGAGATAGCTTTCGATCAGCCGGGCGAAACGGTCGTTCACATCCTGGCGTTTTTGCTCGAAGGCTGGGCCAAGGCCAGATGCCTGCACCAGCAGCACTTTGGCCGGTCGTCGGTAGCGGCCAAAGGTGTCCAACACAGCTTCCAGGGCCGCCTCCACCTTGGCCATCCCCTTGTCGTGTTCCTGGATAGCCTCTGTCACCCGCCGCTCCAACAGATCGGCCAGTTTGTCCACCAAGGCCAGAAACAGGCGCTCTTTGTTGGGGAAGTGGAAGTAAATGGAGCCTTTGGACGTGCGGCTCTCGTCCACAATCTCGTCCATGCGCGCGTCGTGGTAGCCTTTGCGGCTGAAAACATCCAGCGCCGCGTCCAGGATGCGTTCTTTGGTGTTTTCTGGATCACGGGTTGATTGGGACATGCTTTTTCGTCTCCCGGTTACTAAACCGACTGGTCAGTCTATACTTTTCCAAGTATCCCATGGGTGGGTAGGAATGGCAAGTTGGCGGGCATCCATTTCGGCTGGTTTGGTTGGAATCTTTGAAAGAGAATGGTGCGAACCCGAGACGGATTCGCACCATTCTTTGATGATTTGCTGTCACCGGGAGCAGGTCGCAAGCCTGCCCTCGATTTGTGTCATTTCGTGATCAACAGAGTTCCCCGCACGTGGCCTATCTTGTGATCAACGGTAACAAAATGGACTTCATGCTTGATTTACTACCCCACAGGGCAAACTCGGTGAAATGGTCAAGGGTACCAATCGCCACATTGCCCTCGGTATCTACGATTGTTGGGATGAGAACCCACTGCTCTGTCTCTTCATCCCAATAAGCCAGTTGGAGCGATTCTTCTGGAACACCGGCGGCTGCCAACTCGGCGTCGGTGTAGTGCACGATCAGCAAGTAGGCGTTGTCGAATCGTACAACCTTAGAGCCTGCCTCATTGACCGCGTCCAGGTTGAATTTGTGTAGGAAGGTGGTCGAAGCTGGCGGCGAACCTGTTGGGCTGGTTATTGTTGTATAAGTGACCTGCACATCTGTATGCGCATCGCTTTCGGCAAAGTCCACGGTCACTAAGCCGTCGCTGCTGGAGAATCTGCCCCAAACTACGACAACGCAGATACGCCACTTGACACCAAAGGTTGTTCCGCTCACCCAGACGCCGATCCGGCCTTTGGCGGCCAATGTTTCAGCCACGTTTGTCAGGAGGATACGGTTCCCATCTATCACGGCCGTTGCATTGTTCGCTGGCAATGGTTCGTTGTTGCGATCGACGAGTTCCACCTTTTCTGCTGTCGTCTGACCATTGCCGAGGAAGGCAAGAAGTTGTCTTGGCTCCACATCTTTACCATCCATCGTGGCTTCGGCCCGATAGGCTGTGACGGGCCGTCCATCTACTACCACACGAGGGTTGTTGCCTGTGCCCAAGGAGATGACGACACAGATGCGCCAACTCACGCCAAAGGTCGTTCCGCTGACCCAAATACCGATTTTGCCCCGGGCAGCCAGCTGATTGGAGAGGCCGGTGAAGTCGATATGGTTGGCCTGGACAACCGCCTGGACTGCGGGCAGAAGTAGCGCGGTATCGGGCGTCGCAGGGTCGAAGAAATCCAAAGTGGGCGAGACAATTTTAGAACTGCCGAGCAGAGCCAAAAGGCGCTGGTAGCTCGCGTCTTCACCCCTTATCTCGGCTTTCAATCCGTCTACATTGGCTTCACGTCCATCTACCATGACTTGTGGATTGATTCTGCGCTCCCAGATGATGATGATGCAGATACGCCAGTTGCTTGTGCCGATCCAGATGCCGATTCTGCCACGGGCGGCTAACTGGTTGGAAAGGCCGGTGATGTCGATATGATTGGCCTGGACAACTGCCTGAACAGCGGGCAGGAGCAGGGCTGTGTCTGGCGTGGCAGGGTCGAAGAATTCCAGGGTGGGCGAGAGAACTTTGGCATCGCCCAGGAGGGTGAGAAGCTGGTCGTAGCCCACATCACTGCCGTCGATTTGGGCTTCGACGCCCTGGACATCGACGCG
>JAHEML010000101.1 GCA_024643705.1 Caldilineaceae bacterium
AGCTTTTCAAAGAGGCCATGACCGAAGTCGGGCTGGAATCGCCCCGCAGTGGCGTAGCCCGAACCCTGGATCAAGCCTGGCATATCGCCGAAGAGATCGGGCGCTTTCCCATCTTCATTCGCCCCAGCTTTACCCTGGGCGGCAGCGGCGCGGGCACGGTCTTTACCCCAGACGAGTTTGAGGAAAAGGTGGCCTGGGGGCTGCGAGAAAGCCCGGTACATACGGTCCTCATCGAAGAATCCCTCATCGGTTGGAAAGAGTACGAGCTGGAAGTCATGCGCGATGCAGCCGACAATTTTGTCGTCGTCTGCACCATCGAAAACCTGGATGCCATGGGCGTGCATACCGGCGACAGCATCACCGTGGCCCCCGCCCAGACCCTCACCGATAAGGAGTACCAGCGTCTGCGGGATCAGGCCCGGCTGGTCATGCGTGCCGTGGGGGTGGAGACGGGCGGCAGCAACGTCCAGTTCGCCGTGGACCCAGCCAGCGGGCGGGTGATCATCATCGAAATGAACCCCCGGGTCTCCCGATCCAGCGCGCTGGCCTCCAAAGCTACGGGCTTTCCCATTGCCAAATTTGCGGCCAAGGTTGCGGTGGGCTACACCCTGGACGAATTGAAAAACGACATCACCCGCCAGACCGTTGCGGCCTTCGAGCCATCGATTGATTATGTTGTCGTCAAAATTCCCCGCTGGGCCTTCGAGAAATTTCCCGGCGTAGATCGAGAACTTGGCCCCCAGATGAAATCCGTGGGCGAAGTGATGTCCATGGGGCGCACTTTCAAAGAAGCTCTGCAAAAGGGTGTGCGCGGGTTGGAGATTGGCCGGGATGGGTTGGGGCCGGTGGTGCGCGACGAAAACGGCGACCTCAAAGGCTTCCCGCCGGGCACAGACCTCCACGAACTCTTGCACACGCCCAACCGAGACCGGCTTTTTGCCGTCTACGAAGTGCTCAAACGGGGTGAAGACGCGGCCACCGTCTGCCAACTCACCGGCTATGATCCTTGGTTTGTGGCCCAAATTCAGGAGATTGTCGCCTTTGAAAAGAGCATTACCACCCTGGATGCAGCCACCATGCTTCGGGCCAAACGTATGGGCTTCAGCGATGGGCAGTTGGCGCGGGTTGCGAATGAGCGGATGGCAAGTGGCAAGTGGCAGGTGACAAACGATGAGTCATCCGACACAAAACACACAATACGCAATACGCAATACAGCGAAGCTGACATCCGCGCCCTCCGCATCGGTCTCGGCATCCTCCCCTCCTATCACCAAGTGGACACCTGCGCCGCGGAGTTTGTGGCCCACACCCCCTATCTCTACAGCAGTTACGAAAGCGAGAGCGAGGCCGAACCCACCGACCGGCCCAAAATCCTCATTCTGGGCGGCGGCCCCAACCGCATCGGCCAGGGCATCGAGTTCGACTATTGCTGTGTCCACGCCAGCTATGCTTTGCAGGAGATGGGTTTCGAGACGGTGATGGTCAATTGCAACCCGGAGACCGTCAGCACCGATTACGATACCAGTGACCGGCTCTATTTCGAGCCGTTGACGTTGGAGGATGTGCTGAATATCTACCAGCGGGAAGACGGCGGACCACAGACGATCGACGGCGTAACGGGCAATCCGCAATCCGCGTCTCCCGTTTTGGGTGTGATTGTCCAGTATGGCGGTCAGACGCCCCTGAACCTGGCCGCAGGGCTGCAACGGGCCGGTGTGCCCATTTTGGGAACCCAACCCGCGGCCATCGAGCTGGCCGAGGATCGGGACAGTTTCAGCGCACTGCTGGAACGGCTGGAGATTCCCGCGCCGGATCACGGCATTGCCCGCAACACAACCCAAGCTGTCGAGATTGCCGCCCGCATTGGCTATCCTGTGGTGGTGCGCCCATCCTATGTGCTGGGCGGGCGGGCCATGGCCGTGGTGGACGACGAAAGCAGCCTGCGGGGCTACATGGCCGAAGTGATCCACATTGCCAGCGAGTTGCCCGCCAACGCGGGTGGGCTGGCTGTGCTGATTGACCGCTTTCTGGAAGATGCTTATGAGGTGGATGTGGACGCCATCTGCGACGGCGAGCGGCTTGTGATCGGCGGCATATTGCAGCACATCGAAGAAGCGGGCATCCACAGCGGCGACAGCGCCTGTGTGCTGCCCCCCTACAAAATCAGCGGCTACCATCTCTCCATCATCCGGGAATATACCGAAAAGCTGGGGCTGGCCCTGGGCGTGCGCGGGCTGATGAATGTGCAATATGCCATCAAGGACGATGTGGTCTATGTGCTGGAAGTCAATCCTCGTGCCAGCCGTACTGTGCCTTTTGTCAGCAAAGCCACGGGTGTGCCTTTGGCAAAGCTGGCAGCCCAGGTGATGGCGGGCAAGAGCCTGGCCGATGTGGGGCTGACTGTCGAGCCGCCGGTGCGGGGATTCTTTGTGAAAGAAGCGGTTTTGCCCTGGAAAAAGTTCACCGGGATCGACACGGTGCTGGGGCCGGAGATGCGCTCCACGGGTGAGGTGATGGGCCACGCGCCAGGCTTCGGTCACGCCTTTATCAAGAGCCAGTTGGGTGCGGGTTTTCGCCTGCCGTCGGAGGGCGGGGTGCTGATCACTGTCAACGACTACGACAAGGGCGCTGCGGTCAAACTGGCCCGGGACTTCCAACGCATGGGCTTTACCCTCTACGCCACCCAAGGCACAGGCACTCTGATTGAGATGGTGGGTATTCCGGTGACGATTCTGGACAAAGCCACAGCTACAACCGGCGAAGGTGTCTACACCACCCTGGACGCCATGCGCGACGACAAAATCCACCTGATCATCAACACGCCCCTTGGCCCAGACAGCCGCACAGACGGTGTGAAAATTCGTCGACTCGCGACCCGCATGGAAATCCCCCTGATCACGACTCTCTCCGCAGCCCAGGCTGCGGTCAGCGGTATTCGGTCTCTGGGGCAAATGGAACTGACGGTGAAGAGTTTGCAGGCCCACTACGGGGCGGGCTAGGGTTTGCCGACTGCGACCGATTCAACCGATCTGTGAATCGATTCCTATCAATTGGGGTGACAGACGCAGGGATTCGACCTCTTGGATGATCTCTTTGTGAGGAGGCAGAGCATGGAGGTAAGATTGACGCAATCGTTCCTCTTGAATGCCAGCAGCCTGTTTGTGTATCAACTCAAAGGCTTGGCTCAGCACTACAGCTGTGCGGGGGTCGTCCTGAGCGCGTAATACAAGGTAGCTATTCCATAAAATGAGAGATGGTTGTGCCATGCCCTGCAGCGATCCGACGCTCAGATACGCCAATATCTGCTCCACCTGGGCAAGGGCAGCATCGTGTTGGTTCAGCGCCAGCAGTGTGCGAGCCAGCCCACTACGGCTCTCGATCACCCGTACCTCCTGCTTGAGATCAGCTTGAAGAACAAGCGCTTCCTCATATGCCATGCGCGCCTCTTCCCACAGGCCCAGCTCGAACAAATCCTGTCCAATCCCCAACAATGAGATTCCTGCGGCTGTACGCGCTCCCTGTGCCTGACCAATCGTCAGGGCTTGGCGGTGATAGGCCAACCCGGTCTTGGGCTCGCCCAGATGGTTGAACAGCAATCCCAACGCATTGTATGACCATGCCTGACCGCCTTGATCTCCAATGGAGCGGTTGATTTGCAGCGCTGTCATCAGGTGCCGGCGGGCCGCGGGATAGTCACCCATGCGCGAGAGCAGCACCCCCAAGCTGTGATGGACCAGGGAATGGTGATAGGGATTGGGCACATCATTCATCTCCCGGTACAATCGCTGATAGATTTGGTACGCGCTGGAAAATTCACCCATCATCTGCTGAACAATGCCCAGGTTGAGCAGGGCAATGGTGGCACCGTGGTGGTTGTCGATGGATAGGTGGGTTTGTCGGGCTTCTTCGAAATAGAAGCGAGCTTCTTCAAATTTCTGCTGGCGCTGGTTGATCCACCCCAGGTCGGTGAGACTGTTGCCCTCGCCCAGACGGTTGCCCGTACGCCGATAGATCGCCAGTGCTGCTTCGCTGTGGCTGCGAGCTGCTGCAAAATCGCCTTGTTCCAGGCGAGTCACCCCCAGTTGGCGTACAATGTCGGCCTCATCCCCCGCCAGCCCTGCATTCTCTGCCGCTATCAATGCCATCTGAAACTGTTTGGCCGCAACTGTATAGCGTCCCTGACGGTACTGGCCGATTCCCCACTGCAAATATCCCCTGGCGATGACCGCTTCGTTCTCCTCCTGCAGGCCATACTTAACTGCTTCGGCGGCCACATCAATCGCTTCGGCATAGTGGCTGTGGATGTTGAGAAAGACTGCTTGGGCCACGCGCAGGGCTGCCAGAGCATCCTGCCTGCCTGCTGTGTTAGGCGAAACAGCCAGGGCGGCAGTAATCGCTCTGCCAAAAACGTCGTCGGCCTCCTGAAACAATCCTTTGCGCAGATAGAAATTCACCAATCCGTTGCTGGCCCTGGCCAGACCGATCACATCCTTTTCTTCGACAGCCCAAGCCCATGCTTGACGTATGTTGGCCAGATCTTCAGTCATCTGGGCGATCTGTGTTTGTGTGCGTTCGACACGGCCAACGAGAGTCAGATAAAAATGGGCATGGCGTTTTCTGCTCTCCCAGCCCCTGCCGCCTATGGTGCCCAACTGCTCTGCAGCGAATTGGCGTATGATCGTGTGCAGCTCATAGCGGCCAGCCTCGCGCTGATGTAACAGGGATACATCGACCAAGTGGGCCAGAATTTCCAAAGAGCCACCAGTGACAGCCAGCGCCGCCTCCCGATGAAAGCGACCATGGAAAATGGATAGCTGGGCCAACATGTCCTGGGAAGCAGGATCGAGCAGATGCCAGGAGGTCTCCACCACCTGGCGCATGCTCCCGTGTCGTTTGGCCGCGTTCGGTTGTGGGCTGTGCAGAAAGGTCAGACTCTCTTTTTCAAGGAGAGCAACCATCTCTTCCAGGCTGAAATGTTCGATCCAGGTTGCGGCCAGTTCCAGCGCGAGTGGGTTGCCGGCCACCAATTGGCACAGGCGAACCAGGGCAGATCGATTGATGGCAGCAAGTGAGAAACTGGATTGTCTCTGTCTGGCTCGCTCGACAAAGAGGGCCATGCTGGCATAGGCAAGATGGGGCAAAGGCAGGGATGCTTCGTCGGGGGGCGTTGACAACCCGCCTAGCCGCATGACCATCTCGCCTGGTACAAAGAGCGGCTCACGCGAGGTGATCAATACCTGGCAGCCAGGCGCGGCCTCCAGTAGATCCGAGACAAAGGATGCCCTGGGTTTGCTGTGCTCGAAGTTGTCCAGAATGAGCAGGAGAGAATGGGAGCGGAGAAAACCAACAAGTTGTTCCAGCACTTCGGCTACGCCGGATGCTGTGGAAAAGGCCAGCCCCACAGCCTGGGCCAGCGCGACAGCCAATCGATAGCTCAACGATGTCAGGGGCTCGGCATCGACCTCGGCCAAGGGGACAAAATGGACTCCGTCTTGCCATCTCTGATTTATCGCTTCGCCGACGCTGACCGCCAACGATGATTTGCCAACACCCCCTTCTCCCACCAGTGTGACCAGCCTGGTGGTGGGCTCCGCCAGGAGCTTCTGTAAGGCAGAGGATTCTTCACTACGCCCAACAAATGAAGTCCGCCGCCGGGGCAGGTTGCGCAGGCTGGCCGGAGCCGAAACTGATTCAACTGGCCGTGGCATGAGCCCCTCTCGCTCTCCAGCGCTGATCTGGTTGTGGAGTTCCTGTAATTCAAGACCTGGCTCAACAGCCAATTCGTTGATCAACTTTTGACGGAAGGAGGCGTAGTAGCGCAAGGCGGCTGCACGTTGTCCGCTATGGGTCAACAGGCGCATCTGTTGACCACAGACATCCTCGTCCAGCGGCTCAAGCCCTTGCCACCGACTGGCGATCCGGATGCCAGCCGGGTAGTTGGCTGTGTGCAAATAGTGGTCGACCAGCCGCTGGAAGCCCCGGGCTGCAATAAAACGTAGACGCTCCCGTTCGACAACCAGCCACTGTTCAAAGCCGGGCGCGCTGGGGAGATGGAAATCGGCCAGGAAGTCCCCTCGATAGAGGGTCAACAGCTTCTCCAGATGAGCTGCGTTGGCGGGCGATAGCACGGCGGACGGTGTGGCCGAAATGGTCTCAAACGCAGTCACGTCCAGGTGAATGGCTGGGGCGGGCACGAGGGCAAGGGTCTCAGGAGTGATCACAAGATAGTCGCCCAATTGGCGACGTAGGCGGGAGAGGAGGGTACGCAGGTTGGAGAGAGATTGGGCGGTGGAGCTGGCGTCCCAGAGCAGATCGGCCAGGATTTCCCGGTTCTGGGGGCCAGGGTTGCAGGCCAGATAGACAAGGAGCGTGACGGCCTTCTGGCTGCGCAGGCTGTTCAGCGCTCTGTTGTCAATCAAAAGCTCGAGTGTGCCAAGCAGGCGTAGCTGAAGAATTGGTTTCATGGGTTGGGCGTTGTTGGCTATCGACAACGGGGAGCAAAGCCTTTCGTATTATTGTCTGTATCCTCGGTCTTCTCACGACATTTTTCTCCTCCAGTATATCACGGTACAGCAGAGAGGAGAGTAGAGTAGAGACGGTCCCGCAGGGCAATCGCGAGTCGCGGAGTAAAGGAGCAAATCCGCCGATTGAGCGGTGTCCTGAGCTTGTCGAAGGGTAGGCGATAAGGCGACATCGCAGACAGTTCAGGCCGCATCGCCGGGTGCCCTCTGGGCGCGAAATCCAGGATTTGCGACCGGTTCGGCCCGACTTGGCTTCGATACACCGCCTGAAGGCGGCACTCAGCCGGCGTCGGGCCTCACTGCCTTCTACTCGCGATTGCCCTGGACGGTCCCGCTCTTTGGTGTGGTCCTGATTGGGGCAGATCAAGGTGTTGGTATTCTCTTCACTAGGTAGACCAACCTACGGATGGGGTGAGATTGCAGGACAGGCTATCGGCCTGACGAGCCTCGTGTGCCCCGTTGGGCTGGTAGCCAACCTATGCCTGTGGAAAGGCGCTGGTGAAGCGCTGGTGAAGCGCTTGCCATCTAAACTGGTAGTAATACCCACTGAATTGACACATGTCATCCCTTGCCTAACTATCGGCAAGGGTAGCTGACACAAGAACATCTTCGGCAGACCTCTGATCAGCACCGCTTTCAAGGAGAGAATCACGATGCTATTCAAGAAATTTCAGCAATTGGCCCAATGGGTTGGTTTCTTCGCTATTGCAGCGCTGGCCCTTTACGGGCTGGTGACAATGGGCAGCGGACGGCTGTGGGCCGCAGGGGAGGAATCCCGCCGGGCCGAGACGGACGCGCCCCAGATTACGATTCCGTCCACCTTCAACTACCAGGGCTTTTTGCGTAATCCAGATGGCACCCCTATGGGTGGAACCCATACAATTCAAATCACACTGTGGAACCTGCTCGACGGTGGAGCCACTCTCTATTCAGAGAATTTTACGAATGTCTCTGTACGAGACGGCCTCTTTAATGTGGTGTTGGGGTCCACCAAAACGATGGATACTGCCTATTTTCTCGGTGTTGCGCCCATGTACGTCAGCATTTCTGTGGATGGGGGCGCAGAGCTGATTCCCCGCCAGCGTATTCACCCTGTGCCCTGGGCGATCCTGGCGACCAGCGCGCAGACAGCCAATACGCTTTCCCCCAACGCGTCTGTGCAGAATCTAACCAATATTGGCACACTTAAAATAGACGACAGTAGCCACTATATTGAGAAGAATGGCAATGAACTGCGTTTTTGGGCACCCAAAGGCTTCGGCTGGGTGGGCAAGGACCAGAACAGTTACCTGATGACTCTCAACGATACGGCTGGGGCAAGTATTAATGGCGGCCTCAATGTTAATGGGGCGATGACTATGTCTGGCACTAGACCGGTGCTTATCAAAAGATACCTGGGAAAAGCGATTAATAACGCAATAACCGATACGGGTATTTCTGCCACCACGTACGAATGCACTGTAGCCGGATGGAGTCAATACATGGATGTCGCTGAAATTGGGGCAGGAGAGTGGAGACGGCAAATGTATAGGAACAATACAGGTACCTGGGATCTCCATTACTATACCAACGTGCATGGATCAACCAATCCGGCTGTTTGGGTCGATGTTCTTTGTTTTCAGAAAGATATCGTAACTATACAGTACGACAGTGGCGTGGCTGCGGCTTCTGATTCGCAGAGCAATATGCCTCTACCCGCGTCGGAAACCACAGGCCAATAGGGGGCAACGATGAAACCGAACCCTACTTTTTTAGCGCGGGTGATTCCCCGCGCAGGCAATCGCCTCTGGCAATTGGTGTTGGCCGTCTGTCTGGTCATCCCGCTCCTGCTGGGCGCAAGCACGGCAGCCCCGGAGCCAGAGCCGGCTGTCCCCGGTAGCTTCAGCCCAGTCTCTGTGGATACCAGCGCAATTCCCGCGGGTGTGATGTCGGTCACCTATCCCAGCGCGCCAGCAGCGGGTGGATTGATCTACCAGGACTTTGTAATCCTCGAAGCAAAAGCCCGGAATTTGCTCAAGCCCAATCTGGAATTCCGGGAGTCGATCTCGCCCTACAACAACAAACCGAACTATCTGACGCTGGTTCAGAAGTTTGACTACAATGCCGGTCTGGCTTCGTCCCCCTATACGGACACATTGGGCACTGTGACGACGATACAGGCTCGCATTGACGATGCGGACAAGCAATTGCGCCAGGCCCGCGACCTCTACGCCTTCCTGGCCGTCTATGCGCTGGAGAGCCGCTTCCGCACGGATTCCACCTACACCACTTCCCTGTGCGGGGCAGGCGCAAGCAAAGAAGAACCCAATCCGCCGGACCCGGCCAAGAGC
>JAHEML010000833.1 GCA_024643705.1 Caldilineaceae bacterium
AGTGCAGGGTCACTACGGCAGAGAAGATGGGGGCATCTCGGTTGCCAGCATCGAAGAGATGGGCGCGGCCATGACAGCAGCCAATCTCACCAACGAATTCTACTTTTACGACGGCGCGCCCCACTCCTTCTTTAATGACACGGCAGCCAGCTATCGGCCCGAAGCGGCCCAGCAGGCCTGGGAGCGAACACTGGCCTGGTTTGCCACCTATTTGCAGTAAAAAATGCTTGGATGACCAAGATGTGCATCGGGTGAGAGGGCGGAGAAATTCAACGCAAAGATGCAAAGGAGCAAAGACGCAAAGAGAGTGAGATAATCCACTGCATTTTTCTCTTTCGTTCTTCTGCAACCAAGTTTTTCAGCCTGTTCTTGACCAGTGCGACAATTCGAAACACACAAAAAGGCCGGGAGCTGGTACCAGCTCCCGGCCTTTTTTGTACAGATGTGACCAATCTGGTTGTTCTTTTAGCTTCTATGCGCCGTTGGCCTTCTTGGCCCAGAGCGCTTCCAGCACACGGGCGGGCGACATGGGCAGATCGTACATGCGCACGCCTGTGGCATCGTAGATGGCGTTGGCGATGGCCGCGGCTGGCGGCACAATCGGCACTTCGCCCACGCCGCGCACGCCAAAGGGATGGCCCGGATTGGGTACTTTCACCATGACGGTGTCGATCATGGGCAAATCCAGCGCAGTGGGCATACGATAGTCCAACAAGCTGGAATTGACCAGATGGCCCTCTTTGTCGTAAATGTATTCCTCGTTCAACGCCCAGCCAATACCCTGCACCGCCCCGCCCTGAATCTGCCCTTCTACATAGCTTGGATGGATGGGATTGCCCACATCCTGGATGGCGGTGTAGCGCAGAATCTGCACCTTACCAGTCTCTTCGTCCACTTCCACATCCACAATGTGGGTGGCAAAGCCTGGCCCCGCGCCAGTGGTGCGCATGGAGACAAAGGCCGAAGGTGGCGGATTGGAGCCAGCGAGTTTCCGGGCCGCTTCTTGAAAGCCCAGACTGTGGCCGTTTGAGCTAAAGACACCATCGGCGAAATCGATGGATTCTGCGTCCACTTCCCACAAACCGGCCAACTGCTCCGCCATTTTACCCCGCAGGGCAAGGCCCAACTGGTGGGTGGTGATGCCGATCTTCTGGGTGACGCTGCTGCCGCCTGTGCCACCGGTGTAGCCGATGGAGTCGGTATCCACCACCTGGGGATGCACATCCTCGGCGGGGATGCCCAGGGTTTCGGCCAGCATCATGGACGCGCTGGCCCGGCTGCCACCAATGTCGGTGGAGCCTTCGATGAGGTTGACTGTGCCATCCGGGTTGACATTGGCCGCCACACTGCTGGGGCCAGCCCCGTTGAACCAGAAGCCGGAAGCAACACCGCGCCCATGCTTTTTGCCTTTGACATCAGCATAGTGAGGATGGTCGATAGCCGTCTCGACGGTCTCGGCATAGCCGATGCGCTGGAAGATGGGGCCATCTGGTCGCCGATCGCCCTCTTTGGCCGCATTCTTCAGGCGGAACTCCAGTGGGTCCATTCCCAGCTTCTCGGCCAGTTCGTCGATAACCGTCTCCGAGGCAAAGGCAGCGTTTGTGCCACCGGGGGCGCGGTAAGCGCCAGTTTGGGGACGGTTCACCACAACGTCGTAGCCGTCGATGCGCAGGTTGTCCAGCTTGTAGGGGGAGAGGATGACACCGGCCCCTGCACCGACGGGAGAGCCAGGATAGGCTCCGGCTTCGTAGTAGAGTTCGGCTTGGGCAGCGGTGATTGTGCCATCGCTTGTCGCGCCCATCTTCACCCGGATGAAGGAGCCAGAGGTTGGACCGGTGGCTTGCAGCACCTCGGTGCGGGTCATCACAATTTTTACTGGGCGATGACGGCTCTTGCGGGAGAGCAGCGCGGCGGGAATATCGGTGTAGGGAGTGAACTTGCCCCCAAAGCCGCCACCGATTTCGGTGGGTGTTACGCGAATTTGGGAGACGGGCAGGTGCAGCAACTCGGCCACCGAGTCCCGGATCTGGAAAGAGCCTTGGGTGCTGGTCCAGATTTCGATATTGTCGTCGTTTTTCCAGATGGCGGTGGATGCCTGGGGTTCGATGTAGCCCTGATGCACCATGGCCGTGCGAAATTCTCGCTCCACAATGGCGTCGGCCGCGGCAAAACCTGCCGCCAAGTCACCCCGTTCGTGGCGCAGGATGGAAGCGACGTTTGTCTGGTCGGTCCCCTTCTCGCCCATGGAACTGGTGCGCAGATTGGGGTGCAGAATCGGGGCGCCGGGCTGGGCAGCCTCGTAGGCATCCAGCACAGGGGGCAGCAGTTCGTACTCCACCTCGATCAGCTTGAGCGCTTCTTCGGCCACATGGACACTGGTAGCAGCCACCGCGGCGATGGCGTGGCCGTGGTAG
>JAHEML010000834.1 GCA_024643705.1 Caldilineaceae bacterium
AGCCAGCCAATAGCCATCCTTTGGGTCTGTGGCGTGCCAGATGCCCGCCACCCGCCCAGATACAACCTGCTCGCTGCCGCTGCGCGCAATCGAGAGCGGGTCGCCCACATTCACACCGATTTTACCCGCCAGACGGGTGTGTATCCACACATCCAGCGCCCCGGCGGATGGCTGGCTCTCGTCAAGAGCAATGCCCTGGTCGATGGTCATGAAACCGGTGATGCTCTCTTGGTAGACGACATTGATATTGGTTTCATTGATGCTGGTTTCTGAGCCTGTGCCATCCTGTTCAGGCTTCAAGAAGAGGATGCCGCTGTTGACCTGAAGCATCAACTCCCGAACAGGGAGTTCCAGTTCTTGCGAAAGAGTCGTGCCAATGCCTTTGCCCAACTCTGTGGCCCACTCCAGCGTGAGAGGAACCGCGGGGGTAGAGGAATTGAAGACACGGATGGAAAAGGGTGGCTTGCCTGTGATCCGGCTATATTCGGCCAGTTCCTGGCGCATAACCACCGTATCCACGGCCTGGGAGAAAAAGCCGGCACTTGTCACCAACCCAATTGCCACAACAACGCCGACCAGGGCCAGAAAATTCAGCCCTACATAGTGGCGCAGGCGGCGCAACGAGAGAAGCACCAACCCAACCGTTCGGTTGGCGCTGCGTCCCAGGCCAAGGGTAGGCACAACCAAAAGCGGGGTTGCTTCAGATTGCCCCTCGGATGACCTATTCGATTGTGTCGCTTCGGCGGGCGCTGTCTGGCTGGGAGTTGTCATTGCGTGGATCAAGTTGGATTGCGGAAAATTTTTGCGGAGTTTGACACCCCACTGAAATTATCATATACTCAACTGGTAGTGAAAGACAATTATCGACAGTGCTGCCGGGGAGCAGGCAAAACCCACTCTTCCGTCGAACCCATGAGTGCTGTCCATCGATCTCCCCGATCCGATTGCACAACTTGCTCGCTAAAGCACGCACTACTTCCTATACAACACCGAAGCCCTCTTCGAAGGCTGGTAGCGGCGCAACCGCGACCGTTTCGGAAAGGAGAACTCGCCTATCACCCACCCACGTTTATAGACCCACATAATTTAGATAGATCGTGCTGGGGAACAACAGTGTGCCAACGACGCTTGCCCGCTCGTTGAATTGCAAAACTGATTGATCATTTCGTTGAGTTTATCAGTTCGTTGATTAGACTTTTCGATACCCCGCAACAGTATGTCTTCAACTGTGCCTCCCTGGCGTGGTTGACCTATTATCTCTCTTCCCAAATCCAGTACAAAGGGGAACCCCAATGCAAGAACAGAAAAATCTCAACCGTCGCGACTTTTTGCGCCTGAGCGGTATTGCCTCCGCGGGCGTGTTGGCCGCGGCTTGTGGTGCAGCAGCACCGTCCACTGCGCCTGCTGCTGCGCCAGCAGAACCTGCGGCGGCAGCGCCCGCTGCGGCTGCACCTGTTGCGGCTGACACGAGTGGTTTGAAGGATGTGCCCCGCGAAAAGACCCTCATTTTGATGTGGGCTGGCACTGATGGGCAATACACCGATGTGGGCTTGGCTAATGGCTATGCCACAGGAAGCAAGAACGGTCACCGGGCCGTTGTTGGTTCATTTGAGCCCCTCTTTTACTACTCCGCCTTTGCCGACGAAGTCATCCCGTGGTTGGCTACTGGCGCAGAGTACAACGACGACTTCACTGAATTGACCGTCTCCATCCGCGAGGGCGTAGAGTGGAGTGATGGCACAGCTTTCACAGCCAACGATGTGGCCTTCACTTTCCAGATGTTGAAGGACAATGCGCCGCTGTTGCGTGACTCCACCATCGTCCGCGACTGGGTCGAATCCTTTGAAGCAGTTGACGATCAAACCGTAGTTATCAAGTTCTTTGACCCTCGCCCCCGCTTCCTTTTCGACAAACTCTATGGCAAGTTTGATACGGGCATCTGGTGGGTTCCTGCCCACATCTTCAAAGATGTCGAGGAAATTGTGGGCTTTGGCTTCTATGATCCGGAGAAGGGCTGGCCGGTTGTAACGGGTCCCTTCAACTGCGTAGCCTGGACACCCCAGCAGCAGGTGATGGATCGCCGGGATGATTGGTGGGCTTCCAAGATTGGCTTTGCCGAACTGCCCCAAATCGAGCGTGTAATCACCATTCCTGTGGCTGGCGAAGAGCGCATGTCCCAGATGATGATCAACAACGAAATCGACTCCAGCCTGGACTTGCGCGCAACAACCATTGCCCAGGTGGTAGCCCAGAATCCTGCCGTCGTTACCCACTCTGGCCGCGAAAAACCCTTCGGTTATATCGACTGGTGGCCGACATCATTCTGGTTCAATCACGAAGAAGGCCCCTTCAGCGATGCTAACGTGCGCTGGGCCGTGAGCTACACCATCGACCGGGAGCAGATGTTGGAT
>JAHEML010000835.1 GCA_024643705.1 Caldilineaceae bacterium
CCTGCATGTTCCGGCTCTGTCATGGAGAAACAGGAGCGAATCTCTCCCCGCACCAGGGGCATCAGCCAGCGTTCCTTCTGCTGTGCCGAGCCAAATTCCAACAGTAATTCTGTGTTGCCGATGTCGGGGGCCTGGCAGTTGAATGCGTAGTGGCCCATGGGTGATCGGCCCAACTCCTCGCTTACCCGACCAAATTCGGCCAGAGTCAGCCCTTGCCCACCCACTTCGACAGGCAGGGCCAACCCCCACAGGCCAGCGTTCCGCACCAGTTGGCGCTTGGTCTGCAAAATCGGTTCCAGCTCGTGCCAGGGCTTGGCGAGAAAGTCGGCTTCCAATGGGATGACTTCTGTGTCGATAAAATGGCGAATTTGTGGAAGAAGATCGGAGAGAATGTCGTTGGTCATTGAGGGATTGTCCATTCGATTGGGAAATCGGTTCTGTATTGGGCTCACATTTGACGGAGTTTGATACGAGGATGATGAGATGATGGCAAGCGACACACCCTACTATCTCACTATCCCATCATCTTCTTTATTTCAACCCATGCCAGCGTCTACATACTGGCCGCCATCCACGAGAAATGTGGCTCCGGTGGTGAAACTGCTTGCGTCCGACGCCAGATAGAGGGCAATACCGGTCAGTTCGTCGGGTTCGGCCATGCGGCGCTGGGGCACTATGCGCAGCACAGCTTCACTCAGCTGGGGGTTCTCCCAAATGGCCCGGCTGAAGGCTGTTTTGATAAAACCCGGCGCAATCGCGTTCACCCGGATGTGGGCTTCGGCTAGCTCGGCGGCCAGCACTTCGGTGAGCATGAGTACCGCGGCTTTGCTGACCGAATAGACGCCCATACCGGGCTGGGCACGCTTGCCCGCAATCGAAGCCATGTTGATGATGGAGCCGCCACCCCGCGCTTGCATGGCGGCAGCCGCGGCCTTTGCCACCCGGAAGTAGCCCACCACATTCACATCGAGAATCTTGGCCCAATGGCTCTCTTCGGCGGTGAGAATCGGCCCAAAATGGGGGTTGGTGGCCGCGTTGTTGACCAGAATATCCACCCCGCCAAATTCATCCGTCGCGGCCTGGATTAGCGTCTGGACAGCCTCGTTGTCGCCTGTGTGCGTGGCCAACGCCAACGCCTGCCCGCCCTGGGTGCGGATGGCAGAGGCCACTTCGTCCAGGCTCTCCTGCTTGCGGCTGCCAAGCACAACCGCAGCGCCTGCTGCCGCATAGGTGCGGGCTATCGATTCGCCAATGCCCCTGGATGCGCCCGTGATCACAGCGACTTTCCCGGTCAGGTTCAAATTGGGTAGAGAACTCATGGTGACTCCTGTAGACGCAAGTGTGTGGGGCGTGGGCCTGACAGCCAGTTGGCAAAAGTAGTATAGCATGGCGAGAAGCGAGTAACAATCGATTATCCTGGTTGCTTCGATCGTTCTTCTTGCACATGCCGCCCAAACTGGTACACTTGTGATGGGTTGCACAACCCCAATGAATGAACCATTCACAACCCCATACAACACCAAGAAAAGAGAGAACGGGATGAAGAATATCGCACTGATCGGCTGCGCCCACATCCACACACCGGGCTTTGTCAAACGGTTGCAGGCCCGCACAGATGTGAAGACAGTGGCCGTTTGGGATCCAGACCGGGCGCGCTCGGAGAAACGGGGAGCCGAGTTGGCCGCACCCGTCATCGACGACCCGGCTGCTGTCTGGGCGGACAACACTATTGAAGGCGTCATCATC
Organism: Caldilineaceae bacterium; assembly: GCA_024643705.1. Taxonomy (GTDB): domain Bacteria; phylum Chloroflexota; class Anaerolineae; order Caldilineales; family Caldilineaceae; genus JACQGT01. Next base: position 1,747 of record JAHEML010000835.1, read on the forward strand.
TGCTCGGAAACAGACTTGCACGAAGATTTGGTGCTGGCCGCGGCTGGCGCGGGCAAGCACATCTTTGCCGAAAAGCCCTTGGGCCTGGGCAAAATAGATTCGGAAAAGATGGCCGCGGCGATTGAAAAAGCGGGGGTTCTCTTCCAGACCGGCTATTTCCAGCGGGGCATTCCAGCTCACCTTTTTCTCAAAGAGCAGGTAGAAGCGGGCACATTTGGACAGATCACCCGTGTACGGGCCAGCAATTGCCATAGCGGCTCGCTGGGTGATTGGTTCACCCCGGAATGGCTCTGGATGACCGATCCCAAGCGGGGCGGTGTGGCGGCCTTTGGCGATCTGGGAACCCACGCCCTTGACCTGTTGTTGTGGATGTTTGGGGATGTGCGCCGGGTGGTGGCCGAAACCCAGGTGGTGACGGGCAAATATGGGCCTGCTTGCGACGAATGCGGCGAGGCGCTCATCCGCTTTACCAGTGGCGTGATTGGCACACTGGCTGCCGGTTGGGTGGATGTGGCCGATCCGGTCACGTTTGAGATCAGCGGGACAGAGGGCCATGCCTGGGTGCGCAACCGCAGCGAGGTCTTCATCAAAAGCGAAAAATTGGAGAGCGATGGTACAGTGCCTTACACAGATCTTCCCGCGGCCTGGCCCCACGCCTT
>JAHEML010000836.1 GCA_024643705.1 Caldilineaceae bacterium
GTTGGCGTCGTCGGTAGCAACCACGTTGTGCAAGAGCGGGAAGGCACAGTCGTCTAGCTCCATGACGACACCGTCTAATGCAGGCAGGGCGGGTGTAATTTCGAGCAGATGCAGGCTGACAGGTTGATCGGGGCCAAAGAGATCGCCATTGGCGATACGATAGAGAAGTGCGTAGCCGATGTTGCCGGCGGCTCCTGTGATTGCAACACGGATTGGGGAAGCCATTGTATATTCTCCCTGATGACTGTGGTTCAGAATTGGTTTTTTCAAGGGGTCGACGCTGGAACTAAACGAGCGCCGAATCCGTTCTTCACAAGAATACAGCGATTCGCCGGAAAGGTCAACGTTTTGAACGTTGGTACAGACGGGCGATTCGTCCACGCCTTGGTGCTGTGCTACAATTTAGCAACGATTATTAAACTTCAAACACATGATTCGACCTCTTTATGGCCGAAGGAGAAATGCAATGCAACGATCTGTTTTTTCGAGAGTGATTGGGATCGTGACGATTTTGTCGCTCCTGGTGATGCCCAATCGGCCCGTACAGATTGCCCAGGCCGAGACAGCAGCAACCCCGGATGACGAAATTATCTATATCGACTCGGGTAGCTTTCTACGGGTTATAGACCCGAATGTGGCGGCTGGCACCCAGGAAATCACATGGTCCAGCCCCGACAACGTCTGGTTCGACTTTGCCACGGGCGATTTCAACAACGACGGCGATCAGGAAATCGTGGCCATCGGCGGCGGCAAGTTGACTATTTTTGATCCCGTAGTACGGGACGGATCGATCAACCCGGATGGCAATTTCAACTTGGTTCCCTGGGTGCGTCTACACGAGCGCTCGCTCCCCAATGCAGATATTGTGGCTACGGGTAATTTGGATCAGAATGTACCCGGCGATGAAATTGTGGTTGGCTACACAGTCAGCGAAGCGAATGGGATCGTTTATCGTGTCGATGTGTTAAAAACGTCTGATGGTGGGCGCACGTGGACGACCCACATGAGCCAGGGATTTGGGGCAAAGTGGACGTATATCAAGGCAGGTAATATCAACAATTCCGGCTCGGATGATCTACTTTTGGGGCGGAAAACCGCCTTTGATTCCCTGGTGCAAGCCCGTGAGGTAGATAATAATTTCGCCTTGATTTTTTCCAGGGCAGACAACCTGGACTTTACCCCAAGCGATGGTGCCATAGGCCAGGTCTACGGCGGCGGAACAGGCGAGGCAGTGCTACTGCGCACGTTTCCGGGTACGTCCGAAGTTGCTTCCCTTCTCATCTTTCAGTTCACGAACGGGCAATGGCAGATAACCGAAGACGCAAACAATCCACAGACCGACGATTCGGCCCACTACTTCCCCCATCCTTTCGCTGTTGTGACGGGTGATGTCAATGGGAATGGGGATGATGAGATCATCTGGTTGCGGGATGCACCGGCTGGTGATGGCGGCACGGTGCGGCTGGTCATGGTGAACCGTGGCAACGATTCTTTACCCAATTTCCAGACACCCCTGGACGCGGATAATGGCTACCGTACCCTGGCAATGGGCGACGTAGACAGCGATGGGCGGCAAGAAGTGGCTGTGATGCGCAACAACCGCATCCGCGTATTTACTGCGGTAGAAACGGGGAACGCATCTCTTTTCGACGACTATCCCAATATTGGCACAAATAGCCGCAGCTTAGAGTTAGCCAATTTGGATGGTGAAGGCTACACGGCTGGTGCCCGGCTTGACGCGTCACCCACCAGCATTTCGACAACCCTAGAGGCTGGGACAATCAAGAACGATAACCGGAGCATCCAGCTTACAAATGTAGGTAGCGGCGGCAATCTGCCCATCTCGGTGGTCAAACAAAAGAATTCCGACTGGTTCAGCTTCTCTGTAGGGTCGGGAACGACACCGGCCAACATTTTTGTCTTTCAGTTCGACGCATCTTCATTGACTCCTGGAACCTACACGGATCAGCTGGTGGTTACATCAAGCAACACGAATGTGCTCAATCAGCCATTTTACATTCCGATCGAGTTGATTGTGACCGATGCTAGTTTCACGCTATCACCCACATCCTTTGGGATTACGATGAGCATCACCGAGACAATGACCCAGACCAGGGGCGTGCAGGTGAATGGGCTACCGGGCCTCACATTCTCTGCTGCAATTATGAGCCAACCAGATTTCAGCGCAGCGGTTACGGCCCTTGGTGCTGCCCCCACCCGGGCGCGCTTTGACGGTTCGGGCAAGTTGGTTCTGGGGAATAGGGAACGAGAAGTTGCCACATCGGTTGGGCGCATCACCAACGAATCGCGATCCGTAGCGGACATTCAATGGCCTTCGGGGGTTACGTGGGCATCGGCTACATCCGCTGGTTCTAGCATACCTGGCACAATTACCATTGCCAT
>JAHEML010000837.1 GCA_024643705.1 Caldilineaceae bacterium
CCATTGCCGAGGGCAAACCCATGCTGCGGGGGTTGGGTCTCTTTCACGGCAAACGGGGCTACGGGCTGTCGGTGGAATTCAAAGTCAAGACCGGGCCAGTGACCATCCTGGGCATGACCCAGACCGCGGAGGGGCGGCTGAAGATGCTGGCCGCAGAGGGTGTCTCGGAGCCGGGGCCAACCCTGCAAATCGGCAACACCAACTCCCGCATCCGCTTCGGGCTGGACCCAGCCGCATTTATGAACCGGTGGGCCGAAGCCGGGGCCACCCATCACTGCGCGCTGGGGGTGGGGAACCAGGTGGGGAAGATACAAAAGTTGGCCCGGTTGCTGGATTTGGAACTGGTAGTGATTGGGTAGAAGGGGGACTTTCCATGCTCGTCGTCATTGCCCACCTTTTCATCCATCCCGGCCAGGAAGCCGCTTACCGCGCCTACGAAGAAGAGGCGTTGGCCTGTTTCCGCGCCCACGGCGGAGAAGTGCTGGCGGCCTTTCGCCCCCGCGCCAGCGCAGACGGAACCCCAACACCCTACGAAATCCACGTGCTGCGTATCGGCTCGGAGCAAGCCTTCGCCGACTTCCGGGCCGACTTCCGGGCCGACCCCGCGCTCGCAGCCTTGGCCGAGCTACGCGTCCAGGCAATCGCCCGGACATAGCTATTTGTTTCCGACAGAGTAATCACCTATTGAGCAGAAAAGATATTGGAGAGACTGATGAAACTAAAGGGCAAAACAGCGCTGATCACCGGGGCCAGCAAGGGGATTGGCCGGGCCATCGCCCTGGCTTTTGCGGCAGAAGGCGCGGACATTGCTGCCACCGGGCGCAATGAAGATGAGTTGGCTTCCCTTCACACAGAAGTGACCGGGCTGGGCCGTCGCTGTACGATCATCAGTGCCGACCTGGCCGCAGCCGGTGCAGCGGACAGCATCTACAGCCATGCCAGCGCGGCCCTGGGCGATATCCACATTTTGGTCAACAACGCGGGCATCGGCAGCAGCGCCAGCCCCCGGCCTGTGGTGGACTACGACGACGATTTCTGGAACCGGGTGTTGCTTGTCAATCTGACCATGCCCTACCACCTCATTCGCCGGGTGCTACCGGAAATGCTGGCACGCAAGCAGGGGCGGATCATCAACGTGGCCTCGATTGTGGGCAAGGTCGGGCTGGTGCATGGCGCAGCCTATGCGGCCAGCAAACATGGGCTGTTGGGCCTCACCCGCACCCTGGCCCTGGAAGTCACTGGCAGCGGCGTGACCGTCAACGCTATCTGCCCGGGGCCAGTACATTCTCTGGTGGCGGATATTCGTCTGGCCCACGACGCGCAACGCACGGGTCGATCCATGGAGGAGATCGAGCGGGGGGCCACACTCCTGGGTCGCCGCCTGGAGCCGGATGAAGTGTCACCCTTGGCCGTCTACCTAGCCAGCGAGGAATCGGCGGGGATGAGCGGCCAGTCTATCAACATCGACGGCGGCGTATTGATGGCGGCTTGAGACGTGGTGCGTGAAACGTGAGGCGTGGTCCGTGAAACGTGAATCGATGTCCTACGGTTTCACGTTTCTGATTGAAAATTGACCATTATATATGATTGACCATTATAGAGGAGAAGGGGAATGGGTATCAGCATCGGCCTTGTCGGTTTGGGAGCATTCGGCAGCAGCTTTGCCGATCTCTACATGAGTCACCCGTTGGTGGATCGCATTGCACTCTGCGATCGGGAGCCAGAACGGGTGGCCCGTTTTGCCAACCGGCCAGAGTGGCAGCAAAAGTTCCACCCGCGCGACGCCTATACGTCGCTGGACGACATCTGCCGCAGCGATCTGGACGCGCTGGTGATCATCACCCAGCCCTGGCTCCACGCGCCCCAATGCATTCAGGCCATGGAGTCGGGCAAGCACGTCTACAGCGCGGTGCCGGTGATCAGCCTGCCCGACGGCGACGAAATTCTTGATTGGTGCGACCGTCTGGTAGAAACGTGTCGGCGCACAGGCCAATTGTATATGCTGGGCGAGACGACCATCTATCGGCCCCAGACGATGTACAGCCGCAAACGCGCCGCCGCCGGTGATTTTGGTGATTTTGTCTATGCCGAGGGGGAATACTTTCACGACATAGATAACCCCCACAGCAACCTACGCCAGGTACAAGCCCGCCGGGAAGCCAGCGCCGCGGGGCAGGAGTGGGTTCGGCTGAAGGAGATGTACAAGCAGCGGGGCGTGGTCTCTGGGCCGATGCACTATCCCACCCACTCCACCAGCGGGCCTATCTCGGTGATGCAGGCACATGCCAAAAAGGTATGCGCCTGGGGTTACACCAACCGCACAAACGATCCCTATTATGCCGAACACGGGGAAATTTTTAGCAACGAGACCGCTCTCTTCCAGATGAGCAACGGCGCGACCA
>JAHEML010000102.1 GCA_024643705.1 Caldilineaceae bacterium
CCCATCCCAGGTAGGCAGTCAAATCTTATTTGGATTCATTCTAAATTAAGAAGTGAAACATACACTCGTGTCTACGCTCTGCATCCCCAGCCACGCGCGTTGGACCTGGCGTCCCCGTCTTTGCCACTGCTTACATCCGCACCTGAATGGCATTGCCGCTTTCGTAGCGCCGCAGACCCCGATAAAAGAGGCCGACCGCCAACCCGAAAAAGAGAGTCGCACCCAGCAAGAGAAGCCCCAGGCTGGACCAATCAAAGGTGCGCACAAACTGGGCTGGCAGCGCGCCCACAAAAGCCGCCGGGATCAGGGTGAAAAGCAATAGCTTGGCAGTTCCATCGAAGAGGGTGATGGGGTAGAGGGAGAAGGTGATGATGGCATTCATCGCATTGCTCGTCAGGAGTGATGCATTGCCGATCCAAAATGCCAGGCTCTGGACGAACACCAAAAAGGCCACAACCACCACCGAGGCAACCACACACGCCAGCAGATAGCGGGTCAGCAACCCGACGCTCAATTCGCCCGTGAGCACAACGGCAACCACAAAACTAAAAAGACCATAGAAGAAATCGCCTGCGCTGCTGGCAACGCTGCGGCTTGCGAGCACATGCAGCAGCACGGGCTTGGGCAAAGAGAGGTAGTAGTCCAGTTCCCCGTTGACGATGATCCCGGCCAGATGGAGCGCGTTGCCAAAAAGATAGGTTCCCGCGCCAAAGGCAACAGCCACAACCCCAAAAAGAAAGAACATATCCTCCAATGCCCAGCCATTCACCTTCTCGAAGCGGTCGAAAAAGAGAATCCAAAAGACAAAATAGAAGGCATTGTTCAGCATCATTCCGCCCACTTGCAGCAAGAAAGCAGCACGATATTCCATCGCGGAGAGAAGATTTGTCTTCCAGAGTGCCAGCAGAAAAGAGAGATTGTTGCGCATGGTTTCTCAACCACCGTTAATCGTCAATTGGCCCACAACCCAGCGGTACAGCAGGGCCACACAAACCCCCGTGGCCCCCAGCCAGCCCAGTTGATGAAGCAAGACATCGGCCAGCCGCTCGGCACTGGGGTCGACAAACAGGCGGGCGGGGCCGTAGACGATCCAGGCGAAGGGAAGGGCGCGGGAGAAATTTTGCAGCCACTCCGGGAAGAAGTCCAAGGGGATGAGCAGGCCGCCCAGTACCAGCAAAAACTTTTGGTATATCCATCGAAAAGCGCTGACTTCTTCGGCCACAAAAGCCGCCAACCCGATCAGCGCCGAAAAGCAAAAATCGAGCAATAGCGCCAAGAGTGCAGCCACCATGGCAGCCGCCCACCCCAGCCATCCCGGCGGAGGCCCCACCAACCACCAGACCAACGCACCACCCAGCAGGGCATTGGTGACAAAGACAAGCAGACTATCGCCCAGGCCCGCAGCAAAGTGGTAGAGAATAAAGTTGAAGGGCTTGTTGAGCAAATAGGCCACACTGCCATCCTTCACCTGATCCGAAATATCTTTCGAGAGGTCCCGCTTGCTCAACATCACCGCTTCGGCCATGAGCAGATACCACATGGTGTTCGCCAATGTCAGCCCAGCAATCTCGCCACTGCCCATCGCGCTGTACGTCACCCGCCACAGATTGACAAAGACCCACATAAACAGGAGGATCATCATGCTGCGGGCCAGCAAGTCGAGAGGATAGGCAAAACTATTCTGCAATTGGGTACGCAGAACAGCCCCATATTTGGCCCAATATTGAGCACGGAACTTTGTCCGAGCGCTTGTTGTGGAGACAGCAGGTTCAGCTCTCATAGATCGTCCGAATAACCTCCTCCAACGACGGGTCGGAAACGGTCACATCCACCAGGCTGCCCGCGCTGGCTAGGGCAGTCATCACCCGTTCCACCGGGGTCTCGCGCACGTCGAACTGCAATTTCGCGCCAAAGGTTCCCACCTTGAGCATCTGGACACCGGGGATGGAAAAATTGGGGTCCAACGGGTGGCTGTAGCGCACATCCACCTGTTTGGAGGTAAGATAGTGGCGTTTGAGCGCGGAGACTTTGTCCTGATAGATAATCTCGCCATGATTGATGATGATCACCCGTTTGCACAGGGCTTCGATGTCCCCCGCGTCGTGGCTGGTGAGCAACACCCCCACACCTTCCGCTTCGTTCATGTGCCGGATCGTCTCCCGGATGCGTTGCTTTGCCACCACATCCAAGCCAATCGACGGTTCGTCCAGCAGCAGCAGCCTGGGTTTGTGGAGCAGAGATGCTGCCACCTCACAACGCATCCGTTGTCCCAGGCTCAGTTTGCGTACGGGTGTCTCCAGCAGATGTTCGATCTCGAAAGCTTCGGAGAGAAAGCCAATGCGCTGGCGCAGCTTTCTCTCCTCCATCTCGTAAATCTTGCCAAAGAGATAGAAAGTGTCGACCGCGGGCAAGTGATACCAGAGTTGGGGACGTTGACCAAAAACCGTTCCAATCTGATAGGCCAGCTTTTGCCGTTCCTGCCAGGGGACAAAACCCAGAACCGAAGCGGTGCCGCTGGTTGGGTGCAGGATGCCTGTGAGAATTTTGATAGTGGTGGATTTGCCCGCACCATTGGGGCCAATAAAGCCGAGAAGTTCCCCCTGCTCCATCTGGAAGGAAATTTCGCGCACTGCCTCCACAGTCTGCAAGTCGGGTTTCCACAGAGCGCGCAAACTGCCGCCAAAGCCCGCAGCCTTGCGTTTGGTCTGGAAAGTTTTGTGGAGACCATCAACGTGAATGACAGACATGTGTGTATCCATTCGATAAAAACGATTGGCCTGGAGCAACTATACAGATTAAGTGAACGTAGGGCAGGTTTCTTACCTGCCATTGCTCGGTTTCCCACAGGTGGCGGCTACAGAAAGCCGCCCTACTAAAGTCGCCAACCAGTATTGGGCGAGACGTTTATCCTGTACAGTTACGGCCCAGATTCAAAATTCCCACCTGTCACCTGCAAGATACGCCATGATTGGCCCGAAAGGCAAAACCCAGGGCAATCGACCACACCCGGCCACGAAATCTCTGTCGACAGCTTTCTTTGCAAAGTGCTTGCGTGCCAGTGCGCGTAGTGCTATAATCAGCCCATGACAGATTCTGCCAACCGCAAGCTCACCGATCGCCTCCGCCAAGCCATCGACAACGCTCCCCAGCAGTCCATGGATCTGATTGTGCGCGTGCAGAATGCCGATGACGAAACCCAAGCGCATTTGGAGGCTGCGGGTGTCTCTGTGCGCTATCGGCTCACCTTGGTTCCCCAATTCATCATCACCTGTCCCGGCCAGGCCATTCTGCCCCTGCTGGACGAGGACTGGCTTGTCGGCATCGAAGCAGATGGCCCTGTTCACACCTGGTAATTCGTGAATTCTACCCCACAAGGAGATAACCGATGGCTTCGGATGAAGATGGCAAACTGACACCCCGTACCCGTGATTTGATTCGCTCGGCTGGCAGCGGCAACGAGCCTGTGCCTGTGATTGTACAATACAAGGCTGGCCGGGGCCGAGAGGTCTTTGCCACGGGCAGCCGCGAAATTTCCACCATGAATGTACGCCAGGATTTCAACATCATTCCTGCTTCTGCCGTCGACGTCGACCCCAACCTGGTCGATTCCCTGGCCGCGCTCGAAGGCGTCGAAAACGTCTGGTTCGACGAACCTGTGCATACCATGATGGACTTCTCGGTGCCCCATATGGGCGCAGACAAAGTCTGGCAGCAATTGGGCAACCGGGGCGAAGGCGTCACCGTGTGCATCATCGACACGGGCATCGACACCAACCACCCTGATTTTGCCGGGCGCATCGGACTGACCAAGGACTTCTCTGGCAAAGGCTCGGTGGAAGATGGCAACGGCCACGGAACTCACGTCGCGTCCACAGTAGCGGGCACAGGTGCAGCCAGCGGCGGCAAATATATGGGCGTGGCTCCTGCTGCTTCGATCATGGTGGCAAAAGTCCTCTCGGATTCTGGCGGCGGCCGCATGAGCGATGTGATGGCCGGTGTGGAATGGGCTGTACAAAATGGCGCGCAGGTGCTCAACCTTTCCCTGGGTTCGGACGGCAACAGCGACGGGCGGGATGCGCTGAGTACCATGTGCAACGCAGCGGTCGATGCAGGCAAAGTGGTTGTGGTGGCCGCGGGCAACGCCGGGCCAGGAGCCAATACAGTGGGTAGCCCCGGCGCTGCCACAAAGCCCATCACCGTGGGAGCCAGCACCGACAGCGACGGCATTGCCAATTTCAGCAGCCGGGGGCCAACCTCGGATGGCCGGGTGAAGCCCGACATTGCCGCACCTGGCACAAAAATTATTGCCGCCAGGGCCACAGGCACATCCATGGGCCAGCCCGTAGACGAAAACTACACCAGCGCCCAAGGCACAAGTATGGCAACCCCCCACGTGGCTGGTCTCTGTGCGCTCATGCTCAAAGCCAACGGTGCGCTCACCCCGGCAGATGTCAAACGCATTTTGCGGGATACGGCAATTAATCTGAACTTGGACGCCAATCTCCAAGGCCAAGGACGGGTAGATGCATTGGCAGCAGTGACCAGTGCCGGGGCCTCTACACCACCAACACCGGTTCCCCCACCAGACCCGACACCTGATCCAACACCAGAACCAACGCCCGATCCGACACCAGAACCGACGCCTGATCCCAAACCTAGCCCCAACCCAGTACCCGACCCGGCTCCAAAGCCACCACCCGTCGGTTGCCTGGGCGCTGTTCTCAAGGTATTTGGCCTTCTATAAACTATACGTTGACAAACCATGCAATTGACTGGGACCGAACCTTCCGGGACTGAGCAGTCCAACCTAGATGATGCAGCCCAAGAAGAACGGGCGCGCAAACGACAGGCCATTGGTCTATCGGCTGCACGCCCCACAGCCAAAGCCGCTGCCTATCACCCACCTGCCCAGGGCGGCGTAAACCAACTACCCTGGTTGGCGGTCTTTCTGTTGGCGGGATTGCTGGCCGTAACGGTCTGGCTTGTGATGCAAAACCTTGGCCCCACTGTGGCAACGACAGCAACCGGGGGCTACGAGTCCGCCACCCTTCTGCGTGATGACTTCGCACAACCTGTGCTGGGGCTTGCGCCCGAAGTCATCACCGCCGATTGGTCTATGGGCTACGTGGGCGATCTCTACCAGATCAGCGTTGAGCAGCCGGGGGTTTTGGCCTGGACAACCCTGGGCCAGATTGATCTCGGTGCCTATCGCTACGACAGCAGCCTGACACTCACAGGATCATCCGGTGACAGCTCGGCCTGGGGTTACGCGGGCCTGCTTGTCCGTTATCAAAACGACCAGAACTTCTATCTTTTTGTGGTCGATGGCCGGGGAAAATACCAGGTGCAAGCCCAAGAGCAGGGCAATTGGCGCACGCTTCAGCCGTGGACCGATAGCCCCCTGCTGGCGACAGTGGGCGGCGAAAATCTGCTGGCAGTGGAAGATGATGGGCAGACATTGCGCTTTTTTGCAGACTCGGAGCTTTTGTTCAGCACCGACAATCTACGTCTACCCGTGGGAGATGTGGGGCTGTTGGCCGGTTCCCGCAGCCAGGGTACGGCGAGGGCGTTGTTTGATTGGGTGCGAATCGAGGCGATTTCGCTGGCACGGTAGGTATGGAGCACCGTTATTTCCTACCAACTGAACCGTTCAATAATAAGTAGGGGCGCTGATTGCAGCGCCCCTACTGTTTTCTGTTCAATTTAGCCTTTTGGGAAAACTAGGAAGGCACTGCAAGAAGCATCTCGCGCAGCGATTCCAGGTCTTTCTTCTTGGGGAGATACCACTTCCGGGTCTCCCAGCCCGCTCCGAAATAGCTGGCAAAGAAGAGCATGGCAGAAATGCCAATCGCCCACAGCAGCTTGCCATCGAGTATCATCACCACAGAAAAGGCAAGTGCCAAAGGCAACACATACCAGAAGATGATTGAGCGTCCCTGGGCAATCAAGTAATCAATCTGCCAGATTGCCTTATCCAGCTCGCCGATGATTGTCTGATCAAAGCGCACTTCTTCCTGGCGACGGGTGATGCGCCGGTAGAGGCCGTAGAAAGAAAAGAGGATGTACAGGATTGGCATGACATATCTGAATTCCGACCCGCCATCTGTCCAGGCATCGGCAAAAAGAACCAACCCTACGCCGAAATTCACCGCGATCATCATCATTTCAACAAAGTTCATCAGGCGATTGACCGAGCGCCCCTTGTTCTTAATCTGTGTATAGAGCGCGTCTTCGTTAACGGCATACAATTTCTCGTTGTTTTGGTTATCCCAGATCACTTTCATTTCGTCAAACTCCATGATGGCTTTCTCCTGTGAACTGTATCAGATTTCACTGCGGAGGCGTTGTTTGATGCGGTGAATTTTAACCCCCACATTGCTCTCCGAAATACCGACCATGCCAGCCATCTCTTGATAGCTGAATCCCTCCAGCAATAGCAGGCAAAGTGACCGATCCACCGGTTCCAACCTGGCGATCTGTTCGTAGAGCCACTCCAACCGTTCATCTGTCGGCTGCGCCACGATGGTCAGTGTCTTGTCCACTACGGCCAGGGGCCGGGTGGACGGCTGCTTCTTTTCTTTGCGTGTCCAGGCCAGGGCCGCATAGAGAGCCACTCGGTAAATCCATGTGGATGCTTTGGCATCACCGCGGAAATCGGGAATCGATTTCCAGACTTGCAACGAAATTTCCTGGAACAGATCGTCCTGATCGGCGGGGTTGAAGGCATAGGCGCGCACGATTTTGAAGAATATCCCCCTATGCTCCTTCAACCACTCCTCAAAGATACGTCTCTGCTCTTGTTCAGTCATTCGTCGTCGCCCAGTGGTTATTCGTTCCCTCTACCATCATTAGTGACAGAAAAAGGTGGGTTTATTACACGAGTTCTCTTCCCAATGCATCAAATGCGCTAATTTTTACCGCGGCTGCCGGGCTTTGGGGAAATTCATCGGCAAAAAGCGACCAGATCATAGTGCCTTCGGGCTGGCCTTGGGGGGTTGTGCGACGGCGACGCAGGGTGGCATCCAGAGAATACCCCAGCTTGTGGGGGATGGCCGCGCTGCGCGCATTGCTAGGATCGCAGCGAATCTCCACCCAATCCACTTTGTGAAGTTCAAACGCCGCGTTTGTCAGCGCCATGCTGATCTCTGTTGCCAAGCCGCGCCCAATCCAGTCAACATGTACCCAATAGCCAATTTCCAGACAGTTGCCATCATCCCGCCGGTGCAGACCTGTGCCACCGATCACGGCGCTTTCGTCCCGGTTGAAAATGCCGTAGACATATTCTTCGTCCCGGTCGAAAGCCGCTCGCATGGCACGCAGAAACTCTGCCCGCTCGTCCAGACTTTTTGGTTCACCCGCGGCCCAGGGCATCCACCCCCGCAAATGATCCAGGCTTGACTCCACCGCAGCTGAAAGCAGGGGCGCATCTTTTGGCTCCCAGCAACGCAGCACAGTCCGTTCAGTCTCAATTCGATAAGCCGCTTCCATCAGCCCCCCATTCAAGTGAAAATTGGAAAATAACGACCCAATCTAATCTCTAATCTCCCAATCTCTAATCGCTTATTCTTCCCCAAAAAAGCGTATCTGCCGCCAACGCGCGTTGGGATTTGCCACCGCGGCCAGCTCGCCTTTGGCCTGTTCCACCAGTTCTGGCTGGGTGAGGAGATCGACGGCGGTCATTGCCATGGCTTTGGCAGCCCGCAACAGAGCCTGATTACCCCGTTCGCTGGCCGCGGCCACCGCAAACTCTGGTGTGTGCGGCCCACCCTGGCCCGGATCGATGATGGGCATGTAGGGGTGGATGGCGGGCAACAGGTGGCTGACATTGCCCATATCGCTGGAGCCTTTGCGCTCGTTGGGGTCAGGTGCGACGACCGTCTCACCCACGGTTGTCACATTTTCGGCAAAGAGCCGGGCCATTGTCGGGTTGGGGATGCGGTTGGCGTAGTGGCGCTGGTGGACTGCCTTAAGCGTTGCCCCCGCGGCCAGCGCGCCCGCCTCGGCACAGCGCATCACCTTTTCCACCACCTCCAGGGATTCGTCCGACGTGGCCGCGCGCACGCTAAATTCGGCCCGGGCGTAGTCGGGCACCACGTTGACCGCCTTGCCCCCGTGGGTGATGATGCCGTGAATACGCACGTCCGGCGTCAGGTGTTGGCGCAGGGCATTGATATTGTTGAAGGTCTGGATGCAGGCGTCCAGCGCGTTGATACCTCGATCCGGCGCGGCTGCCGCGTGGGACGACTTGCCGTGGAATTCAAAAACCAAGGCGTTGGAAGCAATCGAGCCACGGGCTACCATTGCCTTTGCACCGGGGTGGATCATCATGGCCGCGTCCACGTTGGCAAAGATGCCACGTTCGGCCAGAATAGCTTTGCCACCCCCTTTTTCCTCGGCGGGTGTGCCTATGAGTTTGACTGTGCCCCGCAGTTCGTCCCGGATGGCCTGGATCGCCAGGGCAGCGCCGGTGGCTGCTGTGCCGATGATATTGTGTCCACAGGCATGGCCCAACCCCGGCAGTGCATCGTATTCCGCCAGAAAGGCGATGGTCGGCCCGTCGGTTCCGTTGGCGCTGGTGGCAACAAAGGCCGTGGGCAGGCCACCCACCCCCCGTTCCAGCGCGTAGCCGTGGCTTTCGGCAGTGTCGGCCAGCAGCTTGGACGATGCGAATTCCTCGAAGGCCAGTTCCGGGTTGGCGTGGATGGTCTGGCTGATCTGAATCAAACGGGGGCCGATTTCGTCGATGTAGTCGATGATGCGGCTTTTGAGTTCGCTGGGGGAGGG
>JAHEML010000838.1 GCA_024643705.1 Caldilineaceae bacterium
CGCAGTATCACCCAGCCGGGCCTGAACAGGCAGCGGGGTTCGGGTGACAGCACCCACGCCCAACCCATTAAGAAACAGGCACAGGGAAAGAACGACCAAGCTAAGCTGAACAGCGCGCAGAGAGGGTTGAACAGACAGACCAGCAACGGACACGAACTCGCCTGACTCATGCCGACGCCACCCGGCCAAAACCCAAATGAGAACGGCCAACAATGCTATGCTCGAACCCAATCGTCGGGCTTGGGTCGGCCCATAGCGGAACTCAACCCGCTGGGTACCCGCATCCACACTGACGGTTACCAGCCCCATTTCGCCGCTGGCCGTCACAGGGACTGGCGCGCCGTCAATCCGCGCGTTCCAGCCAGGTTGGGCAAAACGGTGCAGCCGCAGCTCGAAGGGAATAGCCGAATCGACTGTGACCGCCATCCGGTTGCCACTCACCGCTTCGATTTGGACAAAAGGTGGGGGTGAAAGCGAGGGGCCATCGGTCGCGCCTTCCCGCGGGCGGCCCAACGCCCAACGCTGCTCGCCCACGGTCACCGGCAGAAACTCGCCCGTCCACGTCGCGCCCACCTGGCCGGTTTCCGCGTCCTCTTGCCACATGCGCTGGGGCGACCAGACCTGGGCTGCGGGCAGTTCCATGGGTTCCAGGGGCAGACCAGGCAGCGAAACAAGCGCCAGCAGAGCAGTCAGCGAAACAGCCCAAGCCCAGCGTGGCAGCCGGGGCAAAAGGGTGGGCAAGAGCGCGACACCGCCCATCAGCCCCACAGCCTCCAACACCAGGAAGCGCCAGGGGTATTGCAGATGGCCGAGAACCGGCGTCAGAGGCAGCCAAATGGGGAAGGCCAGGGTTGTCGTCATCCCGATTGCGGACAGGGCCAGGGCCAAATGGAAGATGCCCATCCACACCTGACAGGTGCGCCCAGTCCCACTGCTCGCACTTCTATCAGGCCCTATCTGCGCACCTGTCAGGTGTGGCCGTAGCAGCAGCCCCGCAGACCCAATCGCCAGCAGAAGCGGGGTCAGCCAACTCAAAGGATAGACCAAAGCCTGCCCTGCTGCATCTCGGTATGGATAGAAGAATGACTGGGTCAGCAGGCCAGCCGGTGCGAGCAAGTGGTTGACAAAGCCCTGGGATGGCCCACCGCCGATGCCAACTGCGCCGCTTTCTGCCAGCACAGGCAACCAATAGCCAGCGCTCAGTCCCATTGCCAACAGCAGGGACAACCCTGACCAGACCAGCCGTTTCCAGCGCTTGCTCCAAACGGTCAACAGCAGTAGATGAGGGATGGCGGCCAGGGCCATGAGCAGGGTTGTCAGATTGTGGGTGAGGACCAACCCAGCCCAGGCCAGGCTGCCCATCAGCAGGGGAAACCGCGCGTCGTCTTGCCGGAAGGCGGCGGTGTAGGCCCACAGAATCAGTGGCGGGAAGATGAACGCGAAATGTTCGGGCAGCGCGCCTCTGGTGTAGGCGTCGGCCAGGTGGTAGGGCAGATAGGTGTAGACCAATGCGGCCAGCGCCCCACTGGTCGGCCCCCACAGGGAACGCACATACCCATAGGCGGCCAGGGCTGCCAGCACGAAGCCCAGCGCCACACTCCATTGAAAAGCGCTAGCCGGGCTGATCCCCAGCAGAGAGAGGGCCGCGCCGGGCCAATAGCTCAAGGGGGAATAGAAGTTGAGAACCGCCTGGCCGTAGCCAAAGCCAAAATCGGGGAAGAGGCGGGGGTGCAGCACACCTGCGCGCCAGCCATCGGCCAAAGCCGCAATGCGATAAACGTGAAAGCGCCCGTCGTCGGATATGTACAATCCAGGGCGCAGAAGTGGAGCCAGCACAGGCAGCAGGAGCAGCAGCCAATAATAGGGTGTGGCCACCACACGACCAGCCGAGAGAAGCCGTGTCATCGCACCTCCACCTCGCCCACCAGCAGACGCCCACCCACCTGCTCACCGCCAGATAGAGGCAGATTCTCCACGGTTTCCAGATCGTACATCCCCGTCAACAACCGGTAGCGGCCCGGCGGCGCATCGGCAGGAACCGTCAGCGACACCCAATCCTGCATCACTTCCCCGGCCTGCCAGCGGGTGGTGGGGGTGAAGAAGAGGCCCGGCTCCGCGTCGCCCGCGGCCCACTTGCGCCCCTCGGCATCCTCCAAATGGAGGATCACCTTGTAGCGTCGCTGGGGTGAGGAAAGGGCCAGCCAATCCAGCGTCACCCACACACGACCACCAGGATGCACTGCGGGCGTTGCCAGTGTGGCCCCGGCCAGGGCCGCCTGATCACCCAGCCGAACGGGCGCGTCCCAGTGGGTTTCCTGGCCCCGGTTGTTGGCGAGATTGGGCGCGACAACCATGGTCAGCAGGAGCAGGGCGAGCAACGGAACGCCAGCCGCGGCCAG
>JAHEML010000839.1:0-1026 GCA_024643705.1 Caldilineaceae bacterium
GTCCAGCATCCCGCCATATTCACGGGCAAAGGGCACACCCTGGGCCACACACTGATCGATGATATTGTTGGCAACTTGGGCCAGCCGATAGACGTTGGCTTCCCGGCTGCGGTAGTCGCCGCCTTTGATTGTGTCGTAGAAGAGGCGGAAGACGCTGTCCCCGTCGTTGCGATAGTTCTTGGCCCCGTTGATACCACCTTGGGCCGCCACGCTGTGAGCGCGACGGGCACTATCCTGATAGAAAAAGGCTTCCACATTGTAGCCCTCTTCGCCCAGGCTTGCCGCAGCCGACGCGCCGGCCAGCCCTGTGCCCACGATGATAACTTTGAAGCGCCGCCGGTTGGCCGGCGCGAGCAGTTTCATATCAAAGCGGTACTGGTCCCACTTGCCGATCAAATCGCCGCCGGGGACACCGCCGTCCAGAATCTTGCCCATCTGAATTTCGTTTGCCATGCCGTGCCTCCGGTTAGAGTGTGACGAAGCCGAACAGCACGGACAAAGGCACAATCGCAAAGCCGAGAGCGATCAAAAGGCTCAGGGCCAATGCGGTGCTGCGCAGTGTGCTGTCGTATTTCTGATTGTTGAAGCCCAGGGTCTGGAACATGGACCAGGTTCCGTGGTAGAGGTGCATCCCCAATGCGGACACGGCGAGCAGATAAAAGAGCACATTGAATATGCTCTGGAAACCGCCCACCAGATTGCTGTAGGCGTCGCCTTTGATAAAACCGCTGGGTGGAATCGGGATCAGCCCCCATGTGAAGTGGGCGAGATGATAGAGGAGAAAGAGGGCGATCACCACACCACCGTAGCGCATGGTGATAGATGCGTAATTGGCCTGGACAATCCGTTTCATCTCATAATTTTGGGGGCGGGCGCTACGGGCGGCTCTGGTCAAAGAGATGGCGGCCCAGATATGGGCCAGCACAGAGACTGTGACGATGGCCCGCAGGAGAGTAAGCAGATGAAGCCGGGAGAACAAGGGCGCGCCCAACTCTCGCAGACTTTCGGCGTAGTGGTTAAAGTATT
>JAHEML010000839.1:1036-2399 GCA_024643705.1 Caldilineaceae bacterium
GTATTCTGCGCCTTGGAAGACCTTCAGATTACCGTACATGTGGAAGGCGAGGAAACCGACCCAAACCAGACCGGTTATCGCCATAATCACTTTTTTCCCTATGGTGCTTCGGGAGAGAGTCATTACTGCCATACGCTACGCTCCTTTGTTCGCATACGGGCTTTTTTGAACTGCGCTACCGATCAAATAGTATCGATCAATCACTTTTGGCGACAAATTGATGAATGGACGAAGAACAACGTGGAGGCGCACAAACAACGCCATTTCCACTACTATGAATACCCTTTTTCGGCAAAATGGTCAAGATTCTGCATGGCTTCCGGGAAAACTTTAGCACCCCAGGCACGAACGAGATCGACGCATCCAATGAACTTTGCTACAATCGACAACGTCGCTGAGCCAAACGCAAAGAGAAACCGCGAAGCAGCGCCGCAACCACCGAATCGGACCGTAGCCCACAAACCCACATGATATCTGCCAGAAGCAGAGTTTTCCAATGACCGCTTTACACGGCTTCTACTTCGACCAACACGCGGTCAGCTATTTGACCCAATTCATTCTGATACTGCTCGTCCTCTTCTACCTGCGCAGAACAGCTCACAGTGTAGACCAAATCGGGCCGTCGCTATTCTTCTTTATCACCGTGGCTGTCTATGTCGGCGTGGAACTGACGATTGCCAGTGCGGTGTGGGATCGCCAATTCTACGCACTGCAACTTCGCTCCCCCGCAGTCTATCTCGGCCTACTGGCAATTATCTACCGGACGTATACTTTCCCGACCATTCCCGACGAAACGTTTGCTCTGTCGAGTAGCAGAGAGAGAAAAATCGTCGTCTCTCTCTATGCCCTCTTCTGTGTAGCCGCCACAGGCTGGGCATTCTATCAATGGAGCCAATTGAAACCTGGCGGCCATCCCACTAACAATACCCACCTGTTGGATTTGGGTGTCATCATTGGGATGGCCTGGATATTCGTTGTGCTGCTACGCAGGGCAAAATCCCTGGCCATGCAAAATGGAGTCCACCCCTGGGGCTGGCGTCACTTGCCAGGCACTCAACAGCATTCGGCCAAGGCCCTTTATCAATTCATTGGGATTTCCATTTTTGGGATATTCCTGTCGGGCTGTATGGCACTGACGAACCTTGGTGTTCTTCCTCTTTGGTGGCGTGGTGTCGTCCTCACGGCGGGCGTATTACTGCTAATCTATCTGCTTGCAGCCTTCAGCTTTGATGCGATCCTGAAGCGGTCCACATTTCTTGGACAGATTGTCGGGGTCACTTTACTCGCCGTGTTTATGATCCTGGGATTGACAGGCATTGGCATTGCGAGCTTCTATAGCGACGAAATCGATGTGCGCCCCGCC
>JAHEML010000840.1 GCA_024643705.1 Caldilineaceae bacterium
TTTTCCCAAAACTGCCAATTGATGCGCCAGACAAGCAGCCCCACCAGCAAGGAAGCCAGCCCACCGGCAGCCATCTCTGCCCAGGCAATGTGGCCCACACTAAGGATACTGGAGCCAAACTGACCCAACAGCAGACGCAGGAGGACTTGCAGTAGGGTAGCCCCGCCAAAAAACGCAAGTCCAAACCCACCCAGACCAACGATGGCCTGGAATAGTCGGCGCACAGTTCCGGCCCGGCCTTGCTCCCAGCCCACATCTCCGTCGCCCCGTAGCTGTTCCAGCAGAAACCAACCCAGACCAGCGCTCATGATCAGCAGCAAGAGGTGGTAGAGCCATTCGCCGGGCAGCGAGGAGATATTCAACCCGGCCGGGTCTTCGCCCAGGAGCAGCGCGCTGGCCTGATAGAGCCACTGGTACAGATGAACGCTTGCCCAAACCAGTGCATAGAGTATCAGGCCGTAGAGGGCCAGTTTGCGCACAGCCGAAAAACGCTCGACCTTGTTGGCAAGCAACCGGCGCACAAAATACCAGTGAACCACAAAAAGCGGGGTTGCCACCAGCAACGTTCCGATGTTGCGGGCAATGGCGTTGCGCAGATAATCGCTGCGCCCCAGGCTCAATCCGCTTCCCCCAAACAGAGCATCGAGCAAAACCTGGGTCAGATCATCAAAGGAGGCAAGCATCACCCACAGGCTTGCCACAATCACCCCATAGAGATAGAGGCGGCGGATGACGGCAAGTCGGTTCGCCTGTCTTGCATCAGCCGTTGAATTGGCGGTCATGGGGCCTTCCTTTAATAGAAGTAGAAGTTTTCCGAATCGATCTTCCAACCCGACTCTTCCCGCAGGAGCGAAAAGGTCTGCTTGCTGGTCCACACATTGCTTTGGCTAAACAGGCCACCACCGCTGTAGTTGTCGATGCCGATGGTGACGATAGCCCGATCCTCGCCCTGTATCTCCACCTTTTCGATTCTCATGCGCCGGTTGCTCGTGTCGGGGTAATAGTCCATATTGGGCCAGCGTTGGTTCTGGTCAAATTCGGCCTGCACCCGCTGGGAAAAATAGCTCTTCATCCGCTCCGTATCCCGAAGCTGGAAGGCAAGAAATGCATCGTGGATCACCCCTTCGGGGGTGTCCTGCTCCAAATAGACATCCTGCGTCTGTGCGCCCTGGCCTGGCCGAAGAGTAGCCACGCCCACCGCGGCCAACAACAACAGCCCAACCACGCTGATGACAATCCAAGAAAAGCGATCCATCGTAGATACTCCTTACAAAAACCTGCCTGTTTGCGAGAGACGAGAGGGGATGCCCTCACGTCACACTCGTCACGTCACACTCGTCACGTCACACTCGTCACGTCACACTCGTCACTCGCCCGGGGTAAATTTCGTCAACTCAAACAACCCCTTAGAGCGGGCGTCGATAAACTTCACAACCGGATGAGGTACATCCACCCCGATCCAGGCTTGGGTCGTACGGTCCTGGGTGCTGAACTCCACCAGCCAGGTGTCGTACTCCCCAGCCGGTACATCAACTCGCTCCCGTTTGCTTACCTCGATGGTCAACCGTTCCACAACACCCACAACCGGCAAAAAACTGTTGAGCTGGGTGGCATATCCTTCGGCCAGGGGCAACGCCCGTGCGATGGTCAACAGGGTTCGCTCGTCTCGGATGTCGCTGGGCACGCTCACCCGCTGATCGATTTCGGTTCCGTTGCGGTCCGTCAGGACAATATCCACCTGAGATCGGTCAATCACCGTTTCGACCTTTTGCGTGCCACCACTGTCTGTGCGGATCAGATCGCTTTTGGTGGGGATGTAGCCCTTAGCTGTCATCTCAACCGTGACATCCTCCGCTTCGCCCGCCGCTATTTCGCGATGGAATGTCCAACCATCAGGCCCACGTTCTGTGCCAGCCACCAGCGAAACTGTAGCCGACCCCGCCAGTTTGCCCGTGCGGTCAGTCACCTGATATTGACTGACCTCGCCGCCGCTCCAGGCCGGTGGGCCAAAGACCAGGGGTTGGGGGTCGGCCCCACACCCGGCAGCCAGAAGCATTACCATCAAGACGGAGAACAACGCCCAACTGTTCCACACAATTTTCACCTGGCCCCTCCCTTTCTCCAATACGCCAGAACCGACACGCCCACAATTTCCTCGCCCCATTTCTACCCCTTCTCCTGCATCCATTTCACCGCAGACGCGGCCAGCGCTGCCGCACCGATCGCCAGTGCCCTTTCGTCCATGCGGAAAGTAGACGTGTGCAGTTGATAGCGGCGGGGCCATTCCGGGTTGTGGACGCCCAAACGCACAAAGCTGCCCGGCGCGGCCTGGGCCATATAGCTAAAATCCTCCGCTCCCATCACAGGGACGGCTATCTGCGCGTTTTCCTGGCCC
>JAHEML010000841.1 GCA_024643705.1 Caldilineaceae bacterium
GAACTGGGTCCCAACGTACAATCCTACGCATAGTATGCCTCCTACTATTTCTGATATGGTTTGCACAATATGGCAGAGGAAAACTCCCTTGCCATCACACACAATTATCAGTATAGGGGTTGTGCGTTAGAGAGGCGCTTGCGGAAAATTAGCAAACGATTTGCGCACCGTTTGCAATTGTTAGCGCCCGATTACCTTCTAAACGGTGTTGGCGTGGGTGTGGGTATAGGCAAGTAGAAGTTATAGGACCTTCTGGTTGGGGATGGGATCGGCGTTGGCAACGAGATTATCCGTCGAGTCGCGGTTGGTGTAACCCTCTCATCTGTTGGCGTTGCTGTTGCTGTGGGCTGTTGCGGTACATACCCACCCGTTGGGATAATCAGACGTTGGCCCGCGTGAACTGTGGTTGAGATTAGGCCATTGCGCTCCATAATGGCGGTGTAGGTCGTGCCGTATCGAGAGGCAATTGCTGACAGTGACTCGCCGGAACGCACCACATGGATATTGCTATAGGTTGGGGTGTTGGTAGCAGTTGGCAGGGGTGGATCTTGCACCGTTGGAGAAACTGTGGGTGCATCACCTGCAGGACTTACGGGAGTGTTACTGGGTTCAGGGGTTTGTACTGTTGGCGTTTGGGTGGGTGCTACCGTTCTGGGTGGAATGATCAACACCTGACCAGGTTGCACGAGATTTGGGTCGGAAATCCCGTTGGCACTGGTGATAGCGTACACGCTGACCCCGTATCGCGCAGCAATGCTCGATAGGAATTCACCCGGTTGAACAATATGGGTTTGGCCCGATTCCTGGGCAAGAGCGATTCGACTGTTCCCAAAAAGTAGACACAGAAAGCATGCCGCACATAGGATATGCGCATACTGTCTGATTTTCTCCTTATTCTGTCGAAACAACAGTTGAATATTCACTTGCATACCTAAAGGGGGAAATTTTTAACGGATAGGACATCTCAACGATAGGGTACTACTCTTACTACATGACTATCCTGGCGATTATAGATTACCGTCGAATTATTACGATTCATATGACGACGCTGCCTAGTACTTCGTAGATTAAACTTTTGGTAGTGAGCGCTGGTTGAACGCCTGATCTGTTACTGTACGACGAAATATTCTAGGAGTATATACTAAGTTGCAAAAGATGACACTGTTCGTAAGGTATCTGTGGATTGTACTGTGATGACCTGAAGCGCCGCCACTCAATCAGCGCTAGCACTGAATAGTTACTGCCAACCAAACATGCGAGGCGTTACGCCCCGTCGCTTTGCAGTCCAGCTAGGGCGCAAAGCGCGCTTCTAACGGGAAGAAACAGTCTAAAAGCTGCTGTTTCTTGATAGTTGATAAGGTAGCGCATAAATGCATACAATGGCAAAAAGAAGGGCGCAATACCTCACGATTCCGCCCTTCTTTTTCGCAAACGCTCTTTTGTAGGCGACCGGAAAGATGGTCTGTCGGCTGGCATCACCGCTGGGGTGCAAAGATGATCCGATCCTCTTCACTATCCACCAGCAGCTTGCTCCCCTCTGGAACCCTGCCCGCCAAAATCTCTCCGGCAAGAGGATCTGCGATCAAATGTTGGATCGCCCGTTTGATAGGACGTGCACCATAGGCCGGCTCGTAACCGTCGGTAACAATTCGCTCTTTGGCTGCATCGGTCAGTTGCAACTGAATATGCTTCTCGGCCAACAGCCCCCGCAACCGCTCCAGCTGAATCTCCACAATCCCTTTCAGGTGTTCGGGCGTGAGGCTGTGGAAGATAACGATCTCGTCCACCCGGTTCAGAAATTCCGGGCGAAAATGCTGACGCATGGCTTCCATCACCCGCCGTTCGACTTCTGCATCGACCCCGGCCACATCCAGAATATATTGGCTGCCGATGTTGCTGGTCATGATGAGAGCAGTGTTGCGAAAATCGACCGTGCGCCCCTGACCATCGGTCAGCCGTCCGTCGTCCAGCACCTGCAGGAGCACGTTAAAGACCTCTGGGTGCGCCTTTTCGATTTCGTCGAAGAGCACCACCGCATAAGGGCGGCGGCGCACAGCCTCGGTCAGTTGGCCGCCCTCGGCGTAGCCCACATAGCCGGGGGGCGCACCGATGAGCCGAGCCACTGTGTGACGCTCTTGATATTCGCTCATATCAATGCGTACCAGGTTCTCTTCGTCGTCGAACAAAAATTGCGCCAGGGTGCGGGCCAGCTCTGTCTTGCCCACACCTGTGGGGCCAAGAAAGATAAAGCTGCCGATGGGCCGGTTGGGGTCTTGCAGACCAGCCCGGCTGCGGCGGATGGCCGAAGAGACTACCTCCACGGCTCTCTCTTGCCCAACTACGCGCCTGTGCAACTCCTCTTCCATGCGCATCAGCTTCTCCCGCTCGCCTTC
>JAHEML010000103.1 GCA_024643705.1 Caldilineaceae bacterium
GTATCTCAAGTTGCAATCCTCCGGCGACAAGATACCTGATTTCATGTTTTGGAGCGGGCTGAAAACGTTGCCCTGGTTTTGGGAGCCTTTCCGTTCACCCCTCTTTGCTGTGATCGCTGCGCTGGTGATCCCCGCGCTGTTGGCGGGAGTGTTGGGCTACTTCCTCTTTCGCAGCCGGGTCAAGGGTGTCTATTTTTCCATCATCACCCAAGCCCTCACCCTGCTCACGAGCATCTGGTTTGTGGGGCAACAGGCATTCACCGGCGGCACGAACGGCATCACCAACCTGGGTAGCGCCAAACTTTTCGGCTACAGCTTGCTCAGCAGCCAAATGCAGCACACTTTCTATTATGTCACGGTCGTCTGTCTGCTGGGTGTCTATGTGCTGGGCCGCTGGCTGACCAGTTCTCGCTTTGGTCGCCTGCTGGTAGCCGTGCGCGACGACGAAAGCCGGGTGCGTTTTCTCGGCTACAATCCAGTGGTCATCAAGACCCTTGTCTTTGCCCTTTCGGCAATGATCGCGGCCCTGGCGGGGATTCTCTTTGTGCCCCAAGTGGGAATCATCTCCCCGTCCAGCATGGGTGTGGTGCCATCCATCGAAATGGTGGTGTGGGTGGCCCTGGGTGGACGCTCGACCTTGATGGGCGCGATTGTGGGCGCGCTGGCCGTGAATTATGGCAAGAGCTTCTTCAGCGAGTCTTACCCGGACATCTGGCAAACCTTTCTCGGCTTGCTCTTCATCGGCAGTGTTCTCTTCTTCCCCACAGGCGTGCTGGGTGCGCTCAAATCGGCAATCGCCAAAGTGCGTACTTTCGGAACAGTCCGCAAGCCTCGCCACGAACAAGCAGAGGCGCGCAATGAGCGACCGGCGGCAACCTTGAAAGAAGTTACGGCTCCGCCATTGTCTCAGCCAGTCAAAGGAGGTTCGCGATGAGCGCAGTGCCACAGAAACAGGCAGAAAAGATTCTGGATGTGCAGAATGTAACCGTGAGCTTCGATGGCTTCAAGGCCCTGGACGGTCTCGATTTCTCCATTCGCAAAGGTGAACTACGCTTCGTGATCGGCCCCAACGGCGCAGGCAAGACGACCCTGCTGGATGTTTGCACGGGCAAGACCCGCCCGGCATCGGGCAAAGTGATCTTCAACGGGGGAAGCAACGGTGGGGTTGATGTGGCCCACGAGCAAGAACACACCCTCGTGCGCAAAGGGCTGGGCCGCAAATTCCAGACGCCGTCGGTCTTTGGCAGCCTGACTGTCTATGAAAATCTGGAAGCTGCCATCGGTTTCAACGACCCGACCATTTCGCTCCTGCGCGGACTGACGGAAGAAGAAGAGGCATTGATCCACGAAACATTGGCGCTGATCGGCCTGACCGAGCGGATGAATGTCCACGCGGGGGTACTGGCCCACGGCGAAAAGCAGTGGTTGGAGATTGGGATGTTGCTTGTGCAGAAGCCCAGTCTGCTGCTGCTGGACGAGCCAGTGGCGGGGATGACCCGGCCAGAGCGCAATCGCACAGGTGAACTGTTGCGCTCCATTGCCCATCGCTGCTCGGTGCTGGTGGTGGAACATGACATGGAATTTGTGCGCAATTTTGCCAAAACAGTGACGGTTCTGCACCTGGGCCAGATGCTCTGCGAGGGTGCTGTCGAGGATGTTCAGAAAGACGAGCGGGTGGTCCAAGTCTATTTGGGCCGGGCACACGCCTGAGAAGGAGGCACACAATGCTATCGATTCAAAACGCCTTCGTTAATTATGGCGAAAGCACAGTTCTCAACGATGTTACTTTGACTGTTCCCGCTGGGCAGGTTGTCTGCCTGATGGGACGCAACGGCGTGGGCAAAACCACATTGATGAAGAGTGTAATGGGCTTGCTAAAGCCGAAAAGCGGCACGTTTTACCTGGGTGACGAAGACATGACCCGCTGGCCCAGCAGCAAGCGGGCGCGGGCGGGCATTGGCTATGTTCCCCAGGGGCGGGGGATTTTCCCCTATTTGAGTGTCTACGAAAACCTGCTCATGGGCTTCGAATCCACACCAACCCGCAAGCCGGATACCGCCGCGTTGGATCGAGTCTACCATCTCTTTCCCGTCCTGAAACAGATGGGCAAGCGGGTGGCGGGCACCCTCAGCGGCGGCCAGCAGCAGCAATTGGCAATTGGACGGGTGTTGCTGCGGGACCCCAAACTTCTGCTGCTGGACGAACCCACCGAAGGCATTCAACCGTCGATTATGCAGGAGATCGAGGAGATCATCCTGCGCCTGCGCGAAGAGGCCGCCATGTCCATCCTGCTGGTCGAGCAATTTTTGGATTTCGCGCTCAAGGTGGGCAGCTATTTTTACATCATGGAAACCGGCGCTATTGTATTGGACGGGCCGGTGGCTCAATTCAACGAAGACAAAGCCAGGGAGTTTCTGGCGGTTTGAAGTATCTTCTCAATATTTGGGAGACCTGACAGGTCTGGGGTAGGCCCCGGTTTATTGAGAAGATACCGTTTGAGCGGAAAAACCAACTGCATTTTGGAGACTTACCAGTGAATACACCTCTACATCGCGCCCTGCGGATTGGCGTGGCTGGCCCAGTAGGCAGCGGCAAAACAGCGCTCGTTCACCTGCTTAGCCAGGAGTTTAGCCAACGCCAGAGCGTGGCCGTCATCACCAACGACATCTACACGAAAGAAGATGCCGAGTTTCTCCTGCGCCAGGGAGTATTGCCCCAGGAGCGTGTGCGCGGCGTAGAAACAGGCGGCTGCCCCCATTCGGCCATCCGCGACGATGCGTCGATGAATCTGGAGGCCATGCTGGACCTGGAACAGCACTTGCCCGGTCTTGACCTGCTCTTTTTAGAGAGTGGCGGCGACAATTTGGCCGCCTCGTTCAGCCCGGAGCTGGTGGATGCGTGGGTGTATGTCATCGACGTGGCAGCGGGGGACAAGCTGCCCCGCAAAGGTGGCCCCGGCATCACCCGTTCGGATTTGCTGGTGATCAACAAGATCGATCTGGCCCCGCTGGTGGGCGCATCCCTGGCGGTGATGGAGCGGGATACGCTGCGAATGCGCGATGAAAGCCCGTTTGTCTTTACAAACCTGAAAGATGGAACAGGCTTTGCCACAGTTGTGGAATGGGTAGAGGGTCACCTGGCCCGGCGGCGCAGCCTTCCCCGCACCCATTGGGATGGGCGCATCGTCCGGGTGGAAACCCAGAAACCGGACATACAGGATCACATCCACGACCACGACAAAGTCTTTGTGCTGTAGGCAGCTTGCTTGCCGGCTACGAAACCCAATCGATAGAGAGGCACGCGTGACAGAACTAACTATCCCCGCCCGCCCCCATGCGGTGATATGGGAGATGAACGAAACAGCACTGATTGTCATCGACATGCAGAAGGATTTCCTCTACCCGGACGGTTACGGCGCGCTGCTGGGTAACGATACAGGGCTGCTTTTGCGCACAGTTGCGCCCATTCAGGCTGTGCTGGCCGCGGCCCGCAAGCAGGGGATGACGATTATCCACACCCGCGAAGGCCATCCCGCCGACCTCTCCGACTGCCCCCCAACCAAGTTGACCCGCTGGCCCGCTGGCAATCGTATCGGTGATCCCGGCCCCATGGGGCGTATTCTGGTACAGGGCGAACCGGGCCACGGCATCATCGACGAGGTGGCCCCCCTGCCCGGCGAGATTGTGCTGGACAAGCCGGGCAAGAACTCCTTCTACCGCACGCCTTTGGATGAACTGTTGCGGGAACAGGGCATCGTCAATCTGATCGTTACCGGCGTGACCACGGATGTCTGCTGCTTTGCCACGGTGATCGCGGCCAACGATCGGGGCTTTAACGCGCTGGTGCTGGACGATTGCGTGGCCTCGTACAGCCCGGACCGCCACACCGCCGCGCTGGAGACAATCGTTGCCCAGGGCGGCATCTTCGGCTGGGTTTCCGATTCGACGGCGTTGCTGGATGGCTGGAAGTAGAAGCGCACGCTCCCCGGTTTTGAGACACCCTGCAAATCTCCCAGCACCTGCAAATCCCCCAACACCTGCAAATCCCCCAACACCTGCAAATCCCCCAACAATTGACAGTTCCCACCTGCCCCGCTAGAATCAAACCAATCATCGCCACCCTCTGGCGATCAGCCGCCCAGCATGCACCATGTTTGATTCTGCCAAACCGATGAACAGACAGACAACCCGCCTCGTCCCAATTGCAATTCTTTGCGCGACGTGGCTGCTCTTTTTGTGGGGCATTCAGCGAGAAATGCCCTACGAACCATTTATTGACGAACCGATTTTTGTCACCCGTGCCATTCACATGGCAGCCACGGGTGATCTGAACCCCCATTGGTTTGGCAACCCCGGCTCGACAACCATCTACCCGTTGGCAGTGTACTATCATTTCTGGTACGCGGCCACCAATGCGGGTGATTTTCTGCACCCCAATCCTGGCTTGGCAACCGGTTTCGATGCAGATTTCACCGTCTACTACTTGGTGGGACGCCTGCTCACGATCGCGTATGGTCTGCTCACGGTCGCCCTTACCTATCGCCTGGGCAAAGCCATGTGGAGCGAACGGGCGGGAATCCTGGCATCCACCTTTCTCATTTTCCACCCGACTCTGGTGTGGCATACGACTGTCGTGCGTACAGATACATCGGCCATGTTTTTTGTAACATTGGCACTCTGGTACTGTTTTCGGATGCTGGACCAGCCCCGGCAACGCAACTTTGTTCTGGCCGGTGCAGCCATTGGCCTGGCACTATCCAGCCGTTATCTGATGGTCTCCCTCTACGGTGTCTATTTGGCCTTCTTCTTGCTTGCGATCCCGACATGGCGACGGAATGGACAACTAACCCAAGGCATAGCTGGCTTCGTGCTTGGCGGAGTGGTGTCGATTGCCGTTTTTGCCCTGACGACCCCCTTCTTTTTCCTGGATTGGCATACCGCCTGGGAAGATCTTCTGCTCGAGGCACGCACAAATCACATCGGTGCCGACGGGAAGAACTATTGGGATCGAGCATTCTGGTATCTGACCAATGCCATCCCACTTTCTATTTATTGGGGGCAGATGGGTGCGGTAGTGGTGGCTATTGGGCTAGGCATCTGGCAACGTAGCTGGCGGGTGCTGGTGCTGGCGCTCTTTGTGCTGATGTATGTGGCCACGGTCAGTGTACCAACCCTTTTCTGGAAACGCTGGATGATTCAACTGTCGCCTGTCCTTGCTCTGCTGGCTGCGTATGGGCTGGGCAAAATTGCGACAACACTCGCTGGCCGGACATCTCCTCGCCTGGAAAAAGGAATTGTGGCCTTGCTGGCAGTACTCCTCGTGGCCCAGCCAGCATTTCTCTCCTATCAACTGGCGGAACGGAACCGGTCGACCAGTACCCGAATCGAAGCACGCGAATGGATGGTAGAGAATCTGCCGCCGTCCAGCCGGATTATTACCGAACTGTACGCAGCCCCCCTCGCAAACACCCCATTTGTCGTCACCCAGCAGCCCTATCTCCCAGAGAGGCCATTCGACGATTATCTTGCGGGCGAGTTCGACTATGCGATAACAAGCAGCGAGATTTCAAACCGGTATCTGCTGGAGAAAGAGCGCTACGCATCCGAGATCGATTTTTACGTCCAGCTATCCAAGTTACCGTTGGTCGCCGAGTTTGTGCCCACGGCGTTGCAGGGTGGAGCGACCATCGTCATCTACAAACTACCGGCGCAAGGGGCCACCCCGTGAAACAAATCCTCCTCATTGCACTCGGCGCGGGTCTGGGAGCCAACGCCCGCTATTGGATCGGCGTCTGGACTGCGCGCCACTTGGGCGTTTCCTTCCCCTACGGCACATTCTTTGTCAATGTGACGGGCAGTCTGGCACTGGGATTTCTCGTCTCACTGACCAGCCAACGCATTCCCATCACCCCAGAGGCCCGCCTTCTCCTGGCCGTGGGCTTTCTCGGTTCGTACACAACCTTCTCATCGTTTGCTGTGGAAAGCCTGACCCTGGCCCAAAACAGCGGCCAATGGCATGCACTTGTCAACATCTTTGCCAACAATCTGGTGGGGCTGACCTGCGCGCTGCTGGGTATGTATCTGGCGCGGACGATTGCGTAATGCGTATTGCGTATTGCGTATTGCGTAAGCCGATTGAGATTCAACCCCTTGCAGCATAGGAGGGGTGCAGGATGGGCGATACGTTTTCTATGCGTTTTGCGGACCTGTCAGGTCTGAACTGGCCCCAGTTTTCTGAGAGAATACATTTTGTACCCAATGGTATACGAAAGCCCGCGTCGCCATCTGCTTACGCAACACGCAATACGCAATAGACAGCACCACGATTTCCTTTGAAAGAACCCCACCCATCCACTATACTGAACCTACTTGTCACCTTGTCACCTTGTCACCCTTTCATCCCGTCAGCCTCCCCATACATAGGAGTACCCACCCATGCCAAGCACACCCGTACCCAGCGATCTGGAGATTGCCCAGGCTGCCAAATTAGAACCAATCGAAGCCATCGCCGAAAAAATGGGGTTGGAGCGAGACGACATCGAGTTCTACGGTAAATCGATGGCGAAGATTCGCCTGGACGTATTGGACAAGCTGCAAGATCGCCCCAACGCCAAATACATTCTGGTTACGGCGGTGACACCCACGCCACTGGGCGAAGGCAAATCGACGACGACTGTCGGCCTGGGCCAGGGGTTGCATCACGTGGGCAAAACAGCCAACATCGCCATCCGCCAGCCCAGTCAGGGGCCGACCTTTGGCATCAAAGGCGGCGCGGCGGGCGGTGGCTACAGCCAGGTTGTGCCCATGGAGCAATTCAACCTGCACATGACCGGCGACATCCACGCGGTGACCGCAGCCAACAACCTGCTGGCCGCGATGATCGACAACCACATCTACCAGGGAAACAGCCTGAACATCGATCCCTATAGCATCACCTGGCGGCGGGTGCTGGACGTGAACGACCGGGACCTGCGTAACATCATCAGCGGTCTGGGCGAACAAGCCGACGGGCGACCCCGATCAACCGGTTTCGACATTTCGGTCGCCAGCGAAGTGATGGCGATCCTGGCGCTGACCACCAGCCTGCGCGACATGCGCGAACGTTTCGCACGCATCACAATTGGCACGACGGCTGGGCGGCGCAAAGACCAAACACCCGTCACCGCCGAGCAATTGCAGGCAGCTGGCGCCATGACCGTGCTGATGAAAGAGGCCATCAAACCCAATCTTTTTCAGACATTGGAAAACACACCGGCCCTGGTTCACGCTGGCCCCTTTGCCAACATTGCCCACGGCAACAGCTCCATTTTGGCCGATCTCATCGGCATCAAAACCGCCGATTACCTGGTCACAGAAGCGGGCTTTGGCGCGGACATCGGTGCCGAGAAATTCTTCAACATCAAGTGTCGCTACAGCGGACTGCGCCCGGATGCGGCTGTGCTGGTGGCAACTGTGCGGGCCATGAAGTTGCACACAGGCAACCACCGGGTGATCCCAGGGCGGCCCCTGCCACCGGCCATGCTCGCAGAAAACCCGGACGAAGTCTATGCAGGCGCGGTCAACCTGCGCAAGCAGATTCAAAACATCCGTGCCCACGGGGTAAGCCCGGTGGTCTGCGTCAACCACTTTTCCAGCGACTTCGACAGCGAGGTGGAAGCTATCCGACGGGTGGCAACGGAAGAAGGCGCACGCTGTGCCGTCTCGACCCATTGGGCCGAAGGCGGTGCGGGCGCGGTGGAGCTGGCAAAGGCCGTGGTTGCAGCAGCCGAAGAACCCACAGATTTCAACTTCCTCTACGAGTTGGATCAGCCCATCAAAGCCAAGATTGAAAAAATCGCCACCGTGATCTACGGCGCGGACGGGGTGAGCTACGAAGCCGAGGCCGAACGGCAGATCAGCCAATACGAGTCGGCGGGCTTTGGCGGGCTGCCCATCTGTATGGCAAAGACCCACCTCAGCCTCAGCCACGATCCCAACCTGAAAGGCGCGCCCACCGGCTTCACCGTGCCGGTGCGCGAAGTGCGTGCCAGCGTGGGCGCAGGCTTCATCTACCCCTTGCTGGGAACCATGCGCACCATGCCTGGACTCTCCAGCAGCCCCGCAGCCGAACAGGTGGACATGGATTTCGAGACAGGCCAGGTGGTGGGGTTGTTTTAGGGGGGGACGACCAATGATCGACGTTCGACAACTGATGTTCGACGACTGACCACGACACCAATGGTGGCAAACGACCGGCGTATGCAGCAACCGTGCTATGATTGGGTACGCCATCGTCTCATCAATATTTTAGAATACACCAGCAGTCTCATTCACCCTTTACACCCCTCCGGAGACATCTTTCCATGGCAAAAATTGTTTTCATCGGCGCGGGCAGCACAGTCTTCGCCAAGAACCTGATGGGCGATATCCTCAGCTATCCCGAACTGGCTGAAGATGCCCACCTGGTACTCCACGACATCGAACCCGAACGGCTGCGCACATCGGAGGTCGTCGCCCACAAAGTGGCGGAAGCTTGGGGTGTATCACCCAAAATCGAGGCCACCCTCTCCCGCCGAGAAGCACTGGCTGGCGCGGATTACGCCATCACCATGATCCAGGTGGGCGGCTACAAACCGGGAACCGTGGTCGATTTCGAAATTCCCAAAAAGTACGGCCTGCGCCAGACAATCGCCGACACCCTGGGCATTGGCGGCATCATGCGGGGGCTGCGCACCATCCCCGTGCTGCTCTCCATGTGCCAGGATAT
>JAHEML010000104.1:0-5445 GCA_024643705.1 Caldilineaceae bacterium
GGCTTGGGGCTTCTTCAAGTTGGCCGTGCCGGACCCAAGCAAAAATGTGGGCGGTCTGGCTGCGATGATTGCCGCCGCGGGCGAATACTACGGGCGTACAGACATCAGCGTGGAGGATGTGACCAACCCCGACTTTCAGAAATGGTTGGGTGAACTGATGGGCGCGGTGACGAATATCAGCGGGGGCAGCGCCTACACCGCTGAAGATTTTGCCCTCTTTGGCTATAGCGTGGGCGATGGCGGCCAACTGCTGGAAAGCGATCTGCTGCAAAATATGCAGGGCGTTCTCACCCGTTGGGAAGACCCACTGGTCATCCGCTACCCCCAATTCGTCACCTGGTTCGACTTTCCCTTTACAGTATGGGTGGGGCCAGAAACCAGCGCGCTGGAGAAGAATGCGGCCCTGGAATTCCAGCGCTATCTGCTCAGCGAAGGCGAGCAGGCCGCGGCTTTGGCCTCTGGTCTGCGCCCGGCCAACCCAGACGTAGCTGTGACGGCCAGCGACGACAGCCTCTTTGTCAAGTGGGCGGATCAGGGTGTGCAGCAGGTTGTCCCCCGCACCACGGCCATGCGTAGCCCCAACCGGGATGTGCTGCTGGCCTTGTTGCGCTGGTACGAACTCAACGTGGCGAAATAGGAGGAAGCCAGATGAGCCGATCTCCTAACCAAAATCGCGGCAAACGGGGCGGACAGCAGAAGAGACAACCTCGCTCTGTCCTGGTTATCGCGACTGTCTTTATCCTGCTTTTTGCTGGCTGCGCAGTTACCGTAGGGCTGGTGGGTCAGCGGATGTGGAACGCGGTTTTCCGCCAGAATTCGATCACCGAGAATGCCGCTATCTATAGCTGGGCCAAAGATAGCGCCGAGTTGACCGTTGCCGTATCGCCGGTGATGGCCCCTACCCTGCGCCAACGGGTCGAGGCGTTCAACATCCTCTCCCAGCGTACCCCAGACGGCCAGACAATGCAGGTGGCGCTGAGCGAGATTGCGCCAGAAAAAATAGTGGAGACAAGCCTGGGTCGGCCCCCATTTCAGGCCGTCGCGCCCGATAGCTCGCTCTGGCTAAACCAGATCGACCAGCGCTGGGCAAACGATCACCCAGCGGACAGCGGAGGGATCGCACCCCGCCGGGTGGGAGACCCGACACGCTTTGCCATCAGCCCGATTGTGTTGGCGGCGTGGGAATCGACAGCCCGTGACCTGGGCTGGCCCGATCGATCTGTGGGCTGGGTGGAAATTCAGCAAAAGGCAACTAGCGACCCCAATTTTAAGTGGAACCACCCAAACACCCAGCACGCGGCCGGTTTGCTGGCGACGTTGGCCGAGTTTTATGCCGGCGCAGGGCTGACCCGGGGATTGACCGCGGAGATCGCCAACCAGCAGGCTGTGTTAGATTATGTACGAGATGTGGAAGCAACCGTGCGCTTCTATGGCGAAGGCGAGGATGTAATCGTTCAGCGGTTGGAGGACGAAGGCCGGGATTTTCTCGATGCATTCGTAGCCCAAGAACAGACAGTTCTGCGCTGGAACGAGAGCCACGGATCCAGCGATCGGCTGATCGCTCTCTACCCCAAAGAGGGCACTCTGTGGACCGATCACCCCTTGGCACTGCTGGAACTGGGCGAACCAGGCGAGACAGCCGTCACCAACAATCAACGGCGCACGTTTCAGGCGTTTGGCGAATTTCTGCTCAACAGCGAAAGTCAGAACGCGTTTCTGGCCGCGGGCTATCGTCCGGCAGATGTAGATATTGACCTGAACGCGGCGGGCAGCCCCTTTGCCGGGACCGACGCGGTGGACCCCAGCCAACCCAAGACAACCCTGCAAATCCCTTCGGCTGCGGTGGTGGAGGTTGTGCAAAATGTCTGGTATTACACCAAACGGCCCACAAATGTCTATCTGGTGGTAGACACCAGCGGATCGATGGAGGGAGAGAAAATAGAGCGTACCAAGGCCGCTCTCCAATCCTTTGTGGCCCAAATTCGGGGCGACCGGGACAAAGTGGGTATTGTGGAGTTTGGCTCTGGGATCAAGCGTTTTGAACCCCTGCGCACGCTGAACGACGAGGGGCGCGCCCAAATGCTCGACATCATCGCCGGGATGGAAGCCGATGGTTATACCGCCCTGCTGGATGCTGTCTGGCAGGCCCAGGATGATCTGCAAACTGTGGCTGATGCCGACGCCATCAACGCGATTGTGGTGATGACCGACGGCCAGGAGAACGACAGCTATCGAAATATGAACGACCTGCGCCAGGTGTTTGAAGCAACTCGCACCCCAGTTGTGGTCTTTACCATCGCCTTTGGCAGCGATGCCGAGGACGGTTTGCTACAAGAGATCGCCCGAATCGGCGGGGGCCAGTTCCGCCGGGCCGATGAGACGGATATTGAGGAGTTGTATCGGATTCTTTCGACCTATTTTTAGTTGATTGGTTGGTTTAGCAATCGGGTAATTTCTTCGATATTTCCCATTCGATAGGAGGGGTGATGGATATAGTTTTGACGATCTTGACGTTGGGTATTGTGCGTTTTGTCTTTGTCAAAGAAGGCACAAATCAGGTCATCACCCGGTATGGCAAATATTCCAAGACATTGTCGCCAGGCTTGCAGATGTTTCTCTCGTTCTGGGGATTTTTGGGTTCGATTCACCCATTTCATATGACAGACCCCCAAACGTCCCAGCGTACAATTACAACTGAAATTGACATGAAGGAGATTGTCTACGACTACCCCAGAGAACGGGTCATCTCAGCCGACAATGTCCAGTTTGAGGTCAACGCAGTCATCTACTTTCGGGTCTTTGATCCCTATAAAGCGCTCTTCAAAGTCAACGATTATACCGGCTCGCTGCGGACACTGGTTCAGTCTATTCTGCGGGCAGAAATCGGCAAGCACGATCTGGAGGAAACGTACTCCAATCGCACAGAAATATCCCGATCACTGACACTGGAAGCGGATCAGGCTACGGACGACTGGGGAATTCGCGTCATTCGCCTGGAAATCAAAGAATTCGAACTGGGGGATTTTGCCGAGCAACTGTTGCGCCAAAAGCAGCAGGATATTGAAAAGCGGCAGCAGGTGTTGCAGGCCGAGGGTACACGAGATGCTCGGGTACGCATTGCCGAAGGCGAGAAGTTGGCTGCCCAGGCCGATGCCGAGGCAACCGTGATACGTGCCAAAGCGGAGGCAGACGCATTGACCATGCGTTACAAGGCCGACGCGCTGGGCTACCAGGCGATTGCCGAAATACTACGCACCAACCCAGAGGTGCTCCATTATCTAAAATACCATGCGGCAGATGTGGTTAGCCGTAATCTTGGACAGGGCCAGGCAACAAAGATTTTCCTGCCCAATTCTATCGATCAATTATTAAGTGCATTTACAGTGATTTCAGACTCGATTGCCATTACTACTGGGCAAATTGATGACAACCCGATCACTGGCGGGCCAGGCAATGACAACGACCAAGCGTAACGAACTCCAAAAAGAAGCCCAATCTCTCCTGCTCCAATACGCCTTTTTCCGCTGGGAGAATGCGGTGGTGATCGCGGGCAGCCTGCTGCTGTCTGTCCTCTATCGGCGTCCGATCCCTGGTTGGCCGGCTTGGGGCTGGGCACTGTTGGGGATCATTGGTGTTGGGGTCATCGTCTATTCCAGCATGACCGACAAGGATGCCAATGCAAAAATCCTGGTTGATCTGATGCAGCAGGAGTTCAATGCCAAAGAGGTACGGGACGAGAAGCTGCGTCAGGATGTGGAAAAGGGGATGGAATATCAGCGACGCATCGAGGATCTGATCCAGAGCCAGCGCCCTGGCATTCTGCGGGATCGGCTGGAAGATACCGCGGGCCAGCTTACCGAGTGGGTGGCAAATATTTTTGCCCTTGCCAAGCGCTTGGATGCCTACAAGCAAGATAGCCTGTTGGCACGGGAACGCTCGGCTGTCCCCAAGGAAGTGGAGACAATGGAAGCCCGGTTGAAGCTGGAGGGCAACGATGCGATCCGCAAACAAATGGGTGATGTGCTGACGGGTAAACGTGCCCAATTGGAGGCATTGCAAGCCCTGCACAACCGGATGCACCAGGCCCAATTGCAGATGGACCAAAGCTTGACCGCGCTAGCAACTGTCTATAGCCAGGTGCGGCTGGTGGACGCGCAAGACATTGCCAGCGGCCAGACCGAACGGCTGCGCGCCGACATCCAGGAACAGGTCAACCGACTCAACGATCTGGTGGCGAGCATCAACGATGTCTACAATTACCAGACAGAGGGGTTGGGGTAGACGAAGGATGGCCAGCAATTGAGTCAGTGATCCAGCATCCACCGGCTTTCAAAAATTTCTAGTAACTACCAAGCCATTGACCGGATTTTCGCCACGAATTGCACGAATACCACGAATTTGCCTCAATCATTCGTGAACATTCGTTGAATTCGTGGCAAAGGGCTGGTAGTGACAATTTCTACACCTTAAAGACCCGAACGACTTGGAGAACCCGTAGGTATGATCCCTTCGTTACGAATGCAGACCCGCGTACAAATTGTCATTCTTATGTTGATCGCGGCCATCCTCACAGCGTGCGGAGGCAGCAGCGGCCAACCCACCAAGGGCGACGTGATCGTCTACGTGGCCGTGCCGCTGAGCGGTTTTCAGGCCAATGGTGGACAGACAGTCCTGGGTGGTGTGCGCCTGGCTGCCGAGGAGGCAAACCGCAGCGGTGGCCTGCTGGGCTACCGGGTTGTGGTGCGCCCCCTGGACGACGAATCGGACAGCGATGTAGCTGTCGCTAATGTGGACCAAATCCGCAACGCCATCAACAGCGGCGAGCGGGTATTGGGCGTCATCGGTCATTTGAACAGCGGTCAAACCGACGCCACACTGGGCGATTATGACAGTTTGGGGCTAATCACCATCACCCCCACCGCGTCGGAAGAGAGCCTGACCAACCGCGGCTACACGAAGTTCTTCAGAATCAACGCCAACGACTCGGTGCAGGCCAAGATAGATGCCCAATTTATGATTGAAAAGATGAAAGCCCGCTCGGTGGCTGTAGTCCACAACGACACCGACTATGGCAAGGGGCTGGCTGCGTCCCTGGCGAATGCCCTGGGGCAGTTGGGTGGCGTAGAGGTTCTGCGGGCCGAAGTGGCCGAAGGAGAAAGCAATTACGCGCCGGTATTGGCCAAGCTAAAGGAGAGCGGCGCGGATGTACTCTTCTACGCCGGTTATGAGATCGAAGCCCCCTATTTGGCGTCGGCCCTAGCTGCCGCAGGGAGCACAATGCCCATGCTCGCCAGTGATGGTGCATTTCTGGCGGCTACAATCGACGAAGCCAACGGTGCAGCCGAAGGCATGTATGTGAGCGCCTTTGCTCCCAGCCCCGAAAACGCGGCCGACCCCCAATGGATCGAGGCGTATCAGGCTGTGGAATACCGTAACCCGGACACC
>JAHEML010000104.1:5455-8733 GCA_024643705.1 Caldilineaceae bacterium
ATTCGGTGAATGGGTATGTGGCAATGCAAGTCCTGGCCGCGGGGGTGAAGGCGGCAGATTCGCTGGAAGCTGACGCGATTGCTACGGCCTTGCGCAGTAGTGGAGCGTCTACCCTATTGGGCGACATGCGCTTCGACGATAAGGGCGATTTGGCAAACCCTCAGATTTGGATCTATCGGGTCGAGAATAACGAATTTCGACAGGTGGAGTAATAGGACATGATGCGTGAGATCAGCAGTGATCTCACGCATCACGTTTGTACGAAGTTTTCAGTCAATCGGCAGAAACCGCAGCGGGAACGCCATCATCCGCCTGTACCCAATCGGCAGCCCCCTCTTCCCGCACCACCAATTTCGCCACCCGTTTGGCATGATAATAGATTCGCTTTAGGTTCTCGAGGGCGTCTACCTGCATTGTATAGCTGGCTATCTTTTCAGGGGTTAATGTCTCTTGTAGGCGACGGGCTTTCCAGGCGCGAATGCGCACTTCGGTACTGTTGATTTCCTCTTTCATTGCCATGACAGCTTCGGCCGCTTCTCTGCTTTCAGTAAGAAAGGCAGTCAGAGCCGACGTGAGGGAGCGGGACACTTGCTTGTGCAAGCCATTCAGCTCTACCAGCGACTCAGGTGTGATCTGTATGGTTCCCCCGGCGTTGACCTGAGCCAGATGGGCCAGGTTGTTTTCCATAATGTCGCCAATTGCTTCCAACTCTGTCAGCGCACTCATTGCCTCCAAAACCGCATCGGCCACATCGTCTGATAGGTTCTGCTGGCCGATCTTCGCCAGATATTGGGTGATCGCTGTATAGAGCGCATCCACCTGGTCGTCCATGGCACGAATTTCTGCGACCCTTTCCATATCCCCCCGAAAGACAGCATCTGGCACTTTTGTCATCATTTGTTCCAACAATTCGCCCACGCGGCTGACCTCTCGGCGCGCCAGCCCCAATGCAAGAGATGCGGTCCCCAAGAGACTCTCATCTAAGTATCGTGGCTTCGCGACTTCGTCTTCTTGGTCTGCGGATGGTTTGTCGGCCACAAGAAAGTCGATCAATCGTTCGATCCATGGGACGAACGGAAGAAAGATCAATGACATGGACGCGTTAAAGAGCGTATGGGCGTTGGCAATCTGACGGGGAACCACAGCCGCCTGGGCCGCAAGTGTGGACACCCCGACTGCTGTCGGGGAGATACTGCGCACAAGAATGGTAAACTGGTCCAGAAAGGGGAGTACGAGAAGCGCGCCAACAATGTTAAATAGCACGTGGGCCACAGAAGCACGCACAGCCTCCCGCGGTTTGCCAATCGCGGCCAGACCAGCGGTAATGCATGTGCCGATGTTTGCCCCCAGGACAAAAGCAATGCCCGTCTCCAGAGGAACCAATCCCTGAGACGCAAAGACGATCGCCAGACCGATGGTCGCTGAACTGGCCTGAACGAGAGCGGTGAAAAGGGCTGCGGCCAAAATTCCCAGTAGAGGATTAGCCGCCGCCGACATCAGGCGAATGAACGGAGGGTAATCGCGCAGTGGCGCCATCGAGCTACCCATCAGATCCATGCCGACAAATAGCAGTCCCAATCCCATGATCCACTGCCCATACCATTTACGCTTTCCTTTGCCGTTAAATAGAAGGACAAAGCCCACAGCAACCAGAAGAAGCGCATACTTGGTCACCTTGAAGGCGATGATCTGAACGGTTAGGGTCGTGCCGATGTTTGCCCCCAGAATAATGCCGAGCGCCTGGGAAAATGTCATGAGGCCAGCCGTGATGAAGCCCACTACCATCACAGTTGTCACAGAACTCGACTGTACGATCGCCGTAACAACACTGCCTGTCAAAAGTCCCATCCAGCGATTCGACGTCAGGCGTCGTAGTACATCCTTCATGCGCAGACCGGCGACTATACGCATGGCCTCGCTCATCTGATCCATCCCGAAGAGAAAGATTGCCAGGCCGCCAAGCAGGCCAGAACCCATCGTCAATAGCTGAAGTTCGGTACCGTCCTCACCAGCGGCAAAAGCACTGAGCGGATGGAGAACCATCAACAAGACTATGCCAAGACCGAAAAACATGACCACATAGCGCCGTATCGTTTGCCTCATCAACTCTTTCCTCCAAAAGCGATTCGTGAATCTACTTGCAATAGACTAAAATAGCAGGCCTTATCCCATCGACACAACAGGAACGCACAATGAAGATCCACCGGCAACAGCACCGACAAGACATTGAGCGAGAATATCGGCGAAAGCAGTTACCTGGGAAGCGCAAGTCTAACCCCATCTTAATCTTTACAGCCATCTTGCTGGTAGCTTGGGTTGTCGTCTATGCGGCCTCCAAGCCAGGAAGTGCGGCTATTGTGCACGAGAGAGGTGCCGAAGCACCATCGCCGCTGCCGACGGTGTCGCCATTGCCGATTCCTGCACCGATCTTGAACAGTGCGAATCCAAATGCCGGGCTGGCGAATAAACCCAATCAGGTCACGCTCCGTGGAAAGCATTTTCAGCCAGGGGCCGTCGCTGTAATCACATTGGAAAGCAGCGGACAGAAAGAAAAACCATCAACGGCATCAGCCACAACGGCATCAGCCACAACGGCATCGGCAACCATTGCATCGGTCACCATTGAATTGGCAACCACATTTGTCGATTCCGCTCTGCTGTCCGCCAAAGTTCCTGCCAACATTGCAATCGGCCTGTACAGTATACAAGTCATCAACCCTGATGAACAGAAATCTGGGGTACTGAGTACCGCCTACGAAGCGCTTGACCCAACTCTTAGCGGAGCAACTGATCTCAGTTCCTTGGCCCAAAGCCTGTGGGCAATCCCCCATGCACCTATCGCGGGCCAGGCCACCACGATTGGGTTAATTGTTTATCGGCTAGGTGGCTCCGCTGAGCTTCTACCTGTTTCAGTCGATTTTTATGCAGACGAAATCAAGCCAGAGAAGTTGATTGGCCGGGGAACAATTGCTGCCATCGGCCCAGATTCGAGCATGTCTACTGTAACTGTGCCGTGGACTCCACCGCTGTACGGCAAAACCGTGTTGTTTGCTGTCATCGACCCAGACGACCAGCTTGTCGAGAGCAACGAGCAGAACAATACGGTCAGTCGCGCGCTGGATATCCGTTACGTTGTGCCAGCCGATATCGGCTTGCCAGTAGCACAGCAATTGCTTGTCAACAGCGGCGAGGATCAAGTCGCGAGTTCCTCTATCAGCCTGACCACCACAGCAGTTGACCCAGATCCGAACGCTTCGGGTGTTTTGAAAAGCTACATG
>JAHEML010000842.1 GCA_024643705.1 Caldilineaceae bacterium
CCGGTACAATCTCTTCCAATATGCCCACAATAGCACAGCCTGTTGCCAAATCCCGCAAAATCCGCAAAAACTCACGATTTTCGCTTGCCAAAGGGCCAAAGCCCGCCCTTATCATCCTCGTACAGTAGAAACCCCGCGTCGCTCATGCTCGGGAGCCTGCGTATGATCGTGGATGGTGCCACCCCCAGCCGCTCGGCCAACTGCGCAGAATTCACCCCCGGGTTTTGCTCGATCTCCACAAAAGTATCTTGCATTTCGTCGGTTTTCTTGCTCCAAAAAGCCATACCACACCTCCAAACTGGAATCATTGAATAGCGATGATTCCAGTTTGGAGGTAGCGTGTTGCCAGTACGGCAACAACGAGCAACGAATATTCGGAGATTCTCAAATCCTATGGCCAAGAGAATAGAAACGCGCCAAACATCAAAGCAGCGGCGCTCAAGGCAGCGGCGATGGAGGGTTCGGTGGAGTGGGTGGAATGCTGCCTGCCGTATGGTGGTTGCCAGCCGTGTGGGCTGGCACGTGAGAGTATAGCCCGATTGCCGTCCCAAAGCAAAGCGTAATTTCAAAACCCCACCTGCTCCAACACAGCCCCCAATTTGTCTGCGCGCCACCGATAGGGTAGTCTAATCGGCGGTACGTGCGCAGCGTGTGCCGGTCGGCAATTCCCCATCCGCAAGGAGCGAGTGATGATTCTCTACCTGATCCGCCATGGTCAGTCTCTCAACAATTTTCTGGGCGAAAGTGTGCTCACCAGCGACGGTCAGTTCGACCAGAATGCTTACGAAACCTACATGACCAGCCGTGTGTCCGACCCGCCTTTGACCGAGGTGGGCCAGCAACAGGCAGAGCTACTGGGCGACTTCCTGCGCGAGGCCCATCCCAAACACCGGGCCACCCACGACGATCCCCCCGAAGAAGAATTGCGGGGGACAGACGTGGTCAACCGGCTGGGCATCAGCCGCATCTTTTGCAGCCCCATGTTGCGCACCCTGCAAACAGCCCAGCCCGCGGCCACCACCCTGGGCATCCAGCCCGAAGTCTGGGTCGATATCCACGAGCATGGGGGCGTTTTCGACAACCAGAGCGCTGACGGTTCTCCCGTGGGCTACCCTGGCCTCACCCGCAGCCAAATCGAGGCCCAATTCCCCGGTTATCAGGTCACCGACGGCGTCGACGAGACCGGCTGGTGGCGCGGCGGCGAAGAAGACCGACCCGCCTGCGATGCCCGGGCCATCCGCGTGGCCGCCCGCCTGTTGGAGATGGCGAAAGAGATCGGCGATGAACGCATTGCCATCGTCACCCACGGCACATTCATGGATAGTCTGCTCACCACGATCTTGGGCCGACTGCCCGGCAACGAATTTCACTTCAGCCACTACAACACCGGCATCACACGCATCGACTACACCGAATCATGGCGGGACAAGACGCCCTTGATGCTTATTCGCTACACGAATCGGGTCGACCACCTGACGCCGGGACTGATCACATAACCAGGTGTACCGTAAAATATATTTTGGTAGGTGCGATTTTTAACCGCACAACGAGCGGAGATGTCGTCCATTCTCGTGAAGAGAATGGACTGTATGCTTGCGCTGCTACAAGCAGCGCCTACGAAATCCCATACGACTATATTTACAGTGCACTAAGCACATCGTAAACAATTTGCCTACCCAGGAGACTGTATGACCCAGAAACCGATTATCATTGCCAGCGATCTGGAAGGGGTACTTGTCCCCGAAATCTGGATTGCTGTGGCCGAAGAAACGGGCATCCCCGAACTGCGGCTCACCACCCGAGAAGTATCCGACTACGACCAATTGATGAATATGCGCATTGGCATCCTGCGCGAGCATGGCCTGGGCATCGCAGATATTCAACGAGTGATTGCCAACCTGCACCCCCTGCCCGGCGCGGCGGAATTTGTGCGCTGGGTACGGGAGCGCACCCAATTTGTCATCATCTCCGACACCTTTTATGAATTCGCCGCACCGCTCATGGCCCAAATGGATTTCCCCACCATCTTCTGCCATTCGCTGATCATCGACGACAAAGGGATGATCAGCGGCTACCAGATGCGCCTGCAAAACCCCAAAAGGCGCAGCGTTCACGCTTTGCAGGATATTGGTTTTCGGGTCTTTGCTATGGGCGACAGCTACAACGACATCGCCATGCTCGAAGTTGCCGACCACGCGCTCCTCTTTGCGCCGCCCGCCAACGTGGTGGCCGATCACCCCCACTTCTCCATCGCGCACAACCACGCCGATGTAAAACGCTATTTAGACAAGGAGGTCTTTGCTCTTTCCGGGTAGAGCCATTTGTTCTGCCCAGCGAGCAAGCCCTGGATTCGGAGGTAAATATCATGCTCAAGTCTACCCAT
>JAHEML010000843.1 GCA_024643705.1 Caldilineaceae bacterium
AATCGACGCGCCCAGAATCGACGGCAACAGCACGGGAAAAGCCACGTAGCGCCAGTAGTCCCAGTTGGACGCGCCCAGATTCTCGGCGGCTTCCCGCCACTCTTTGCGCAGACCATCGATGGAGGGCGAAATCACCAGCACCATCAGGGGAAACTGAAAGTAGATGTAGGTGAGGCTGAGGCCGGTGAAACTGTAGAGATTGAAGCCCAAATCGTAGAGGTTGATGCCGAAAAGCGTTTTGAGCAGCACTGTCACCAGACCGGTGCGGCCCAGGGTGGCGATAAAGGCGAAGGCCAGGGGCAGACCGGCGAAGTTGGAGGCCACGCCGGAGAATGTCGCCAGCAAGGTGCGCACCCAGCGGGGCAGCCCACCCAGAATGGTGGCGTAGGCCAGCAGAAAGCCCAGCACCGCGCCGCCGATTGCTGTTACCGCGCTGATGCTGATGCTCAGCCGGTAGGCGCTGATGATATTAGGCTGGGCCAGGTCCAGAAAATTCTGGATGGTGAAGTTGCCGCTGCCATCCCGGAAGCTGCCGGAGATGAGCGAGGCGGCGGGCACGATCAAAAAGGCCAGGGCGAAGGCGAAAAAGGGAACCAGCCCTAGCCAGGCCCAGGAAAATGTCCTTTTGCGCTGTGCGGTCGCGGTCACGGGCGTGTCCTTGCGCGAATGTCTAAGTGGAGAAAGTGAGCAGTCGGCTTTTGGGGCTAGCCGACTGCTCACCGATTACTGCGAATTGCTACGTGATTGCTACGTGA
This sequence comes from Caldilineaceae bacterium, assembly GCA_024643705.1. Classification (GTDB taxonomy): domain Bacteria; phylum Chloroflexota; class Anaerolineae; order Caldilineales; family Caldilineaceae; genus JACQGT01. Next base: position 756 of record JAHEML010000843.1, read on the forward strand.
TTGTCCAGAAACACCCTCTGCAAGAAGTTGAACTTCTAAAGCGGGAGTAGTTAATGGACACTCACCAGGCTATATAACTGCTACTGCACATCTGCGCCGACAACCGCATCCCACTGGGTGGTGATGAGTTCTTTGGCCGCAGCAAGCTGATCCAGCGTGGGGAAGAGGGCTTTGGCATAGAGGTCAGCCGGGGGCAGTGCGTCGGCCATCTCTTGGGGGATGACGCCGCGGGCTGCCAGATCGTTGTAGCGGATGGGGTGGCAGAAGCCCTTCAGCCATGTGAGCTGACCTTCGTCGGAGTAGATGAATTCCTGCCAGAGCTTGGCCGCATTGGGCTGGGGCGCATAGGCGCTGATGGCCTGAATGTAGACGCCGCCGATGATGCCGCTCTGGGGCACGACTACTTCTGTCTTGGGGTTGCCCTCGAAGCCCTGCTGCCAGGAAAGGGCGTTGTAGTCCCAGGCGATGACGATGGGGGTTTCCCCCTTGGCCAGGGTTGCGCCCTTGGAGATGACCGGAACTAGATTGCCCGATGCATTCAACTCGGCGAAGAAGTCCAGGCCGGGCTGCACATCGTCCAACGAGCCGCCGTTTGCCAGGGCCGCGGCATAGACCGCCATGATCGCCTGGTTGGAGACCCGAGGATCACCGGCCAGAGCCACCTGACCGTTGTATTCGGGCTTGAGCAGGTCGGCCCAATCCTGGGGCACATTGGTCACAACATCGGTGTTGACAATGAAGGAGAGTACGCCGTAGTAATCGCCCACCCACGCGCCGTCCGGGTGTTTGGCATCATCGGGGATGGTGTCCCACGTGGCGACTTTGTAGGGTGTGGAAAGTTTTTCTTCCACCAATTGAGGGCCAAAACCGAAGCCAACATCGATCACGTCTGGTGCTTGGGGGCCTTTGTTGTTCATGTTGGCCTTGACAGCTTCGATCTCATCGCCGGAACCAGCGTTGGGGTCTAGCTCATTGACGGCAAGGCCATATTTGGCTTTGAATGCCTCGATGGTTTCGCCGTAGTTGCACCAGTCGTGGGGCAGGGCGATGGTGGTCAGCGAGCCTTCGGCCTGGGCGGCGGCGATCAGCTTATCCATTTCGCTCATTTCGGCGGCTGGGGCAGCAGTGCTGGATTCAGCCGCAGCCGGGGCCGAAGCGGGCGGCGGGGGGGCTGCACAACCGGCCAATACAATAGACAGAATCACAAATACAGCAATCATTCGAGAAAGACGATTCTTGGTCGTGCTCATCTGTTGCCCTCCTTTGGGCCAAAACGTGCTTGAATAACGGCGGATATTGCAGACCCAGGCGAAACCGACGCCCGCAATCTGTGTGGGCCTATTGTATCACCGGGGATCACCGGCTGCAAGAGTCTTCTGGCTAACCAAGAGGTTATCGATTGTCGAGAGTTTTGAGAGCCTTTTGCACACCTGCCAGGGTGGGGGCAATTGTCATTGGTTCTCCGGTCAATTGCATAACTGCGGGCACATCCTTTAGCCCGCTGCCGGTGTTGATGACCACGATTGTTTCGTCGGGCTGTACCAATCCGTCGGCCAGAGCCTGCCGAAGCCCTGCAAAAGCAGCGGCACCCCCAGGCTCGGCAAAAACAGCGGCCAGCCGGGCCA
>JAHEML010000844.1 GCA_024643705.1 Caldilineaceae bacterium
TGGGCTGATCGTCGTGGCGAATATATTGGCCGATCTGCTGTATGGCATGATCGATCCGCGGGTACAATACGATTGAGATGGAAAGGCCCAATCGGGCTGATGAATTGAGTCTTTCGTAGTGGGTTGTCCGTCAGCGATAGGTCTTCGTTTTCACTCCACTATCCCAATCGACCCATACCAAGTACAGCGCCAACGTCACTGTCTACGCAATAAGCAATACGCAATACGGAACATGCAATGTCCGAAGCCACTCTTGACCACTACGAAGCCACATCTCTGACACAGCTTACTCTGCGCCGGTTCTTTCGCCACAAAATGGCTCTATTTTCTATGGCTATCCTGGCCCTGGTGATTTTCAGCGCTGTCTTTGCGCCTCTTAGCCCCTACGGGCCGACAGAGCAGATGCCTTCCAACGATCTTATGCCGCCATCCTTCAGCCATTGGTTCGGCACGGACGATCTGGGCCGGGATGTCTTCACCCGGACGCTCTACGGCGGGCGCATTTCGATTATCGTGGGGTTGGCGGCCACTGGGCTTTCTCTGCTGGTGGGGGTGATCGTCGGCGCACTGGCAGGCTATTTCGGCGGCTGGCTGGACAATGTGCTCATGCGCATCACCGACGCCTTTCTCAGCTTGCCCAGCCTCTTTGTGCTAATTTTGATCAGCACCGTGTTGCGCGACATGCCCAATTCTGCCCTGCGCAACAGCGTCTGGATCGTGGTGGTGGTGATCGCTATCCTTTCGTGGATGTGGCCCGCCCGCCTGATCCGGGGTGCGTTTCTGAGTATGCGCCATCACGAATTTGTCGTTGCCGCCGAGTCGGTGGGGGTGAGCGACTGGCGCATCATGGCCCGCCACATTCTGCCCAACACAGTGGGATTGATCATCGTCCAGGCCACCCTTTCGGTGGGTTCGGCCATCATCATTGAGTCGGGCTTGAGTTATCTGGGCTTTGGGGTGCAACCGCCCACCCCCAGTTGGGGCAATCTGCTGGCAACCGCCCAGGTCTACGCGCTGCGCGCGCCCTGGCTGATGGTCTTTCCTGGCCTGATGATTTTCATCACCACCATGTCGGCCAACCACATCGGCGACGGCCTGCGCGATGCCTTCGACCCGTTTTCTGTACGGTAGGATATGTACGAGGAAACGCACTGTGTTGCCGTGTTAAACCGTTGAACCATGAAACGCGAATTTCTGTCGTCTGATCTCACGTTTCACGTTTCATATATTTCCAAACCGAGCTACGCTCATCTCCCTTCCATTTTCCAACCTCAACAAGGAGGAACCGGATGAATCAATCCAAACGAACAATGTTTGTCACCCTATTGCTGGCTGTGGTGCTGGCCCTGTCGGCCTGTGCTGCGCCACCCGCGCCCCAGCAGTCTGGTGGCGGGGAAGCCGCGGCCCAATCGGATAGCGGCGGCCAAGTCGTGCTGATTATCCCTGAAGAACCGGCCACGCTCAACGAATATCTGGCTGTGGCCGCGATTGTGCGTCAGGTGGCCGACGCCACAACCGCTGGCCTGAGCGTCGTCGATCAAAATGGCGATTTCCAGCCTGTGCTGGCCGAAGCCATCCCCTCCATCGCCGACGGCACAGTCTCCGAAGACTTCCTCACCGTCACCTGGAAACTGCGCCCCGGCCTGCTCTGGTCTGATGGCACACCCATTACATCCGACGATGTCAAGTTCACCTGGGAAGCCATTTCCAACCCAGACAGCGGCGCGGTGCTCTCGAACAATTTCGAGAAAATCGCCAGCATCGACACTCCGGATGAACTGACCGCGGTGGTCAACTACAGCGAAGTCAACAGCGCCTACCCCATGCAGTTTGCCTATGGTATTCTGCCCCGCCACGCCACTGGCGCACCCAACGAGATGGAAACATGGGATTGGAACCGCGCTCCGGTCACTGCTGGCCCCTTCGTCGTATCAGAATGGAATTCGGGCGATAGCATTGTGATGGACCGCAACCCCAACTACTATCTGGACGGTCAGCCCTACTTGGATCGGCTGATCTTCAAAGTCGTCCCCGATCCCGGCGCGCAGATGGCAATGATGATCCAGGGCGAGGGACAGGTTCACCTCTGGCCCGGCTCCACCAAAGAAGATTATGACGTGCAGGTGGAGGGAGAAGGGGCCATGCAGGAAGTGCCCGGCCAGTGGAACATGGCTCTGCGCTTCAACCTGAGCAAGCCCTTTGACGACGACACCGGTGCGACACCGCCCCATCCCATTCTGGGGGATCTGAAGGTGCGGCAAGCTTTGGCCTATGCCCTGGACTACGACACGATCATCAACGATGTGAACCCCGGCGTCTCTCCGGCCACCAGTCCTTTTGCCTATGGCTGGTATCGCTGCGACATCCCCCGCACCTAT
>JAHEML010000845.1 GCA_024643705.1 Caldilineaceae bacterium
CTCGACCCAAATTGCGCTGATGCCTATGTGTTGCTGGGCGACATGGCCGACAGCTTGCCCGACGCCATCGCCCAGTTTCGCAAGGCGGTAGCAGCGGGCGAAAAAAGCCTGGGGGCCGACGTATTCGAGGAGGATCGGGGATATTTCTGGGGCTTGGTCGAAACCCGGCCCTATATGCGGGCACAACAATGCCTGGCTTCTGCCCTTTGGACCTATGGCGAGGTAGACGAAGCAATCCAACGCTATCAGGAACTGTTGGAACTGAACCCAGGCGACAACCAGGGCATCCGCTACCCATTGCTGGATGCTCTATTGTTGCTACGCCGTCATGACGAAGCGGCAGAGCTACTGGAACGCTTCGACGATGGCATGGCCCATTGGGTTTACAGCCAGGCCCTGTTGCTTTTTCGCACAGAGGGACGCTCGACCCACACGCGGGAAGCCCTTGAGACAGCATTGGAGACAAACGAATTTGTGCCCGATTTTCTGCTCGGCTTTGCAGAGATGCCCCATCCCGACGAGATGCCGGAATTTGTCAGCTTTGGTGATGAATCGGAGGCCATTTCTTACGTCGCTGGTGCTTTTCCCGTGTGGGCTTCCACACCCGGCGCACAATATTGGCTCAGCGAAAATCTGGACAACTAACCGCCTATGCACTCCGGGTTGACACAACGGCTGGTAGAAGAAATTCAGGCTGAACGACTGGTGGCACAGTTGACTGTACTGGCCGGTACAGGCGCGGGGGCAAAGATGCTTGTCTGGCCAGAACGACACGAGGGCAGTTTGGGCAATGTCGGTGTGGATGGGGCAGCCCTGCGCGTGGCCGCCGAGGCACTGGTCCGCCAGCAATCCGAGCGTTTTGTCTTCCGTCAGAACGAAAACGAATGGGACATCTTTGTAGATGTCTTCCCGCCGCCGCCCCAACTGGTGATCATCGGTGCTGTACATATCGCCATCCCGCTGGTCACTTTCGCCAAATCCCTGGGCTTCCGCACCATCGTCGTGGACGCCCGGCGTGCGTTTGCCACACCAGAACGCTTTGCCCACGCGGATCAATTGCTTATCGGCTGGCCCGCCGACATTCTGCAAACACTCAATTTGAACGAGTCCACCTGCCTGGTCACCTTGACCCACGATGAAAAGTTGGATAACCCGGCCCTGCTTGTCGCACTCAACAGCCCCGCCCGTTACATCGGCGCGCTGGGTTCACGGCGCACCAACGCGGCCCGGGTCGAAGCGCTCAAGGACGAAGGCGCAACCGATAGCCAAATCGCCCGCATCCACGCCCCTATCGGCCTGGACCTAGGCGGACGCAGACCAGAAGAAATCGCGGTAGCAATTATCGCCGAGATTGTGCAAGTGGTAAACAAAAAACCCCAAGGACAGGATTGATCCCATGGTTTCTCATCCCCTCTTGCTCGAACTATCCCGCGTCTTTCCAACTGATCGGCTGCTAACCCAACCGGCCCAGTTGAAAGCGTACGAATCCGACGCACTAACCGCGTTCAAAGCACGGGCAGCCGGTATCGTCATCCCCCAAAGCCGAGAAGAAGTGATCGCGGCGGTGCAGCTCTGCCACCAGCACAGTGTCCCCTTTGTAGCCCGGGGCAGCGGCACAAGTCTCTCCGGTGGCTCGCTGCCCATCAAAGATGGCATTGTCATCGCCCTCAACCGGATGAACCGCATCCTGCGCCTGGACCCGGACGAGCGCATCGCCGTTGTCGAGCCGGGGGTGATCAATTTGGCTGTCTCCCAGGCCGCCGCATCCCACGGTCTCTACTACGCGCCCGACCCATCCAGCCAGGCCATCTGCACAATCGGCGGCAATGTGGCCTTCAACTCCGGCGGCGCACATTGCCTGAAATATGGCATGACCAGCAATCACGTGTTGGGGATGACCGTTGTGCTGCCTGACGGCGAAGTGGTGGAAATGGGTGGCGAAAGCCTGGAAAGCGTCGGCCCGGATGTGGGCGGCTTCTTCGTGGGCAGCGAGGGGCTTTTTGGCGTGGCCGTGGAGATCACCCTGCGTCTGCTCCCCATCCCCCAATTGTATCGCACGGTGCTGGCCGCCTACGACAGCCTGCAAGCCGCGGGGGATGCGGTCTCGGCGGTGGTGGCTTCGGGTCTGCTGCCCGGCGCGATGGAAATTATGGACAAGCTCGCCATCAAAGCCGCCGAAGTCGGCGCGAAAGCTGGTTATCCTGACGCGGCCGCGCTGGTGATTGTGGAGTTGGAGGGCGAAAGTGTGGCTGTCGAGTCCGAATTTGCCCAGCTTTTGCAGGTGATGGAGACCACCGGCGCCACCGAAGTACGCATCGCCCAAAACGCGGACGAACGGGCACGCATCTGGAAAGGGCGCAAGTCGGCTTTCTC
>JAHEML010000846.1 GCA_024643705.1 Caldilineaceae bacterium
ATGGTGATGGTAACCGGTGTCGGGGCGACCACCGCAGCCTGGGTGCAGCCTGCCATCAGCAGTGCAAGCAAGATGATGAAATAGGGTTTGTGGGGGCGAAACTGGAACATTGTCACCGTTTTGCCGCGCTGGCGGCACGTTTCTGGCGCTGGGCATGGCGCACGGCTTGGTCGGTGATCGTGTGTCGATCGTGGAAGTCGGCGCGGAAATCGGCGAAGGTTCCCCCGCGAATCGCGGTGCGAATTTCCTCCATCAAACCCAACATAAAATGCAGATTGTGGATTGTTGCCAGCCGCAGCCCTGTGATCTCTTTCGCCTTGAACAGGTGTCGCAGATAGGCTCGGCTAAAGGTGCGGCACGTGTAGCAGGTGCAATCCTCGGCAATGGGCCGCTGGTCTTCGGCAAAGCGCTGGTTGCGAATGTTGAGCCGACCATCTCTTGTCAGCAGCGCGCCGTTGCGGGCGATACGGGTGGGCAGAACAGAGTCGAAGAAATCGATACCCCGGTAGACGGCTTCCACAATGTCTTCTGGCGCGCCCACACCCATCAAATAGCGGGGTTTGTCCGCGGGCAATGCGGGGCACGTTTCGTCCAGGGTTGTGTACATCTGCTCTTTGGTTTCGCCTACGGCAAGCCCGCCCACCGCATAGCCGGGAAAATCCAGCTCTGTCAGAAAGGCCGCGCTCTGCAAGCGCAGATCAGGGAAAATGCCCCCCTGAACAATCCCAAAAAGGGCTTGGTCGGCTTTGGTGTGTGCCGCCCGGCAGCGTTCGGCCCATCGATGGGTACGGATCAAAGCCGCTTCGTTGTATTCCCTCTCCAGGGGTTCGGCGCACTCGTCCAAAACCATGGCGATGTCTGCCCCCAGCGCTTGTTCGATCTCCATTACCCGCTCTGGTGTGAACCGGTGGGAGCTACCGTCTAGGTGGCTGCGAAAGGTTACACCGTCGTCGTCCAACGAGCGGCGATGTGCCAGACTGAAGACCTGATACCCACCGGAGTCTGTCAGCATTGGTCCATCCCAACCCATAAATTGATGCAGCCCACCCATGCGCTCCACAAGCTCGTGGCCGGGGCGCAGGTAGAGGTGATAGGTATTGGAAAGCACCAGAGTGGCGTTTAATTCGTGCAAATCCCTGGGTTCCAATGTTTTTACATTGGCCAATGTACCCACTGGTGCAAAAGCGGGCATGGAGATGGGGCCGTGGGGCGTGTCAAACCGACTCAATCGTGCGTGCCCGTCGGTGGCCTGGAGCGAAAAAGTAAATTGGTTCATGCAGGTAAGCGTGCCTTTTCGTTTCTGTTGCTCTCGAAGCCTTGGTGCCGAGAGCGATCCCCGTGGGGATTGGGTGGGGTTTTGCAAAAAAAACCGAAGTAACGCTATCGCATCACTCCGGCTCTGTCAAGGTAGAAGGTTGGTGGATGGTTGGTCTATCGGCTCAATTGATACGTTGTATTGAAGCAATAGGCAAGCTGCACTGAATCAATGTCCCTGTGTCCGAACCAGGTCTGGGCGAAACAATGGTCAGGATACCGTCCAGCATTTCGGCGCGTTCGTACATGTTGAGAAGCCCAAAACTCCCCCGGCTTTCATAGTCAACCTGGACTGCCGCCAAATCAAAGCCTACACCGTCGTCTTCTACCGTAAAGACTAGGTTGTCGCCGTCGATAAGGACGCGTACCCAGACATTCTTGGCGTCGGCGTATTTGCGGATATTGTTGATGGCTTCTTGTATCACCGAGAAGATGTTTCTGTCGGCCTGTGGTATGAGGGTGAATGGTAAATTATTGGCTGTCAGGTGCAGTTTGCCCGGGTTGGATGGTTGTCCTGATACTTGGGCCTGGCTATCGATGGCCTCGGATAGTTGGCGTATGTACGAGCGTAGGGCGGGAATGAGACCTTGGCTTTCTAAGATTACTGGGCGGAGTTCGAAGAGCAGGGAACGGATCTCGCGGTTGGCATGTCTGGCTAAGTTCTCCAGAAAGTCCAGTTCCGAGCGTACTGCATCGTGGCGTTTGTTGCCGAGTAGTTGGCGAGCAACCCCGACGTTCATGATGATCAGGTTGAGTAATTGGGCGGGGCCATCATGCAGGTCCCGGTTGAGTTGGCGGCGTACATTTTCTTCGGCCCGAATGATTCGTTCCTGCTCGTTGCGCAGGTTTTGGAAGAGGTGGGCGTTTTCCAGGGCAACCGCCGCCTGGCTTGCCATGGTTTCAAGCCAGTTCATATCTTCCTGGGTAAAACCGTCTGCCGTTTCTTTGTTCAGCAGCTCCAAGACACCCACCAACCGCCCTTGAGAGAGCAGGGGTACACACAGGATATTCTTGGTCTGAAAGCCTGTCTCCGCATCCACCTGGCTGGAAAAGCGT
>JAHEML010000847.1 GCA_024643705.1 Caldilineaceae bacterium
ACTCTCGAGCACACCACCATCGTTGAGTTCGAGATGATAGCAGTTGCCCTGTTTCGAGAGCGAAATAACCTCGACACCTGTATAGACAGGTGCTGCAATATGCTCTGCGTAGCGATGAAGATAGTCGACTGTCTGATCCCGTGAGAGAAAGCCATCGGGATCATCACCGCCGTATTCATCGCCGTTGTAGAAAAACGAGGGGAGCCGAACCGCCCAATTGGGATTGACCAAGTGAAAGCTATCCCAGCGTTCGGCAGCCCAGGTGTTGCCAACCTGTCCCCGCTCCAGGATGACATGCTCCACATTGAGTTGGCTCAGGTAATAACTGGTGGACAGACCAGCACCACCAGCGCCGATGATTATTACGGTATGTCGTTCTCGTACCCTCTGATCCACTACATCATCCCCTTATAAAAATCCCCGTCTATTGTACCCGCACTATCCAACGCCAAGTCTACCGGTAAAGGGGAACGAACGCCAAATGGATGTCAGCCGGGCGGGTTTTGAACCAAACGAAAAGGCACATCACGTTGACAAGTGATGTGCCTTTTCGATTCCAACTATTTTGGGTAGCCGACTGACTAAAGGATACGACCCTTAGCAACCTGTGCCTTGCGAGGGAAATCGCTTATCCATGACTCTTACCTCCTAGTGCGCTCCATTCTTAACCGGCCAATCGACCTTTGGGGTGGATCGCATCCCGCTTTGACAATTCTCGTTCTCCGGCGACAATAGGACAGCGGATTTCGATATCCAACTCTCTGCCCAGGCAGGCGCGTTGGCGACGGTCACGGCACGAATCCTCTCTTTTCCTAGCCATCCACACCCCAACACGGAGAATACAAGAAACTATGGCGCAAACAATCCTGCCCACCGATCCACGCCTTGTATGGTACGGCGCGGTCTCTCTGGAAACCAGAGACAATTGGACCATGCCCTGGCGTATTCCCCACCAGAAGCGCACTCTCTTTTATCCCGGCTTGGTGGAACGAGCCGCCATGCCAGCCGGTGTGCGTATCGCCTTTCGCAGCGATACCGCATCGCTTGCGGGCCACAGTATGCCTTTCCCGGAGATGTCTCCGATTGACCTCTACTGCGACGGCGACTTTTTCGGTTCGGTCGACCTGGCCGAAAGTAGTGACTTCCACTTTTCTGGATTGCCGCCGGGCGAAAAAGTGATCGAACTCTGGCTGCCCCAGTTTGGCGAGTTTCGCCTACACCATTTGGTCATCGACACCCAGGCCACTCTGACAGCTTTCCACGACTCACGTCCTCGCTGGATCACCTATGGCAGTTCCATCACCCAATGCCGCACGGCCTATTCTCCCTCCCGCACCTGGCCTGGTATTGTTGCCAGAGACAGGGGCTACAATCTCACCGGCCTGGGCTTTGGGGGCCAATGCCATTTGGACGCCATGATTGCCCGCATGATACGGGAAATGGCCGCCGACTTCCTTTCCATCTGCGTCGGCATCAACATCTATGGTAGCGGCTCGCTCAACCAACGCAGCTTTGGGCAGGCGATGATTGGTTTTGTCCACCTATTGCGAGAAGGCCATCCAGAGACGCCTCTGGTGGTGATGTCACCCATTTACGCTGCCCATCGGGAAACGGAGGTCAATGGGGCGGGTTTCACCATTCAGGCTATGCGCGAAGAAGTCGAACAGGCTGTGGATGCACTGCGCGCCCAGGGGGATGAGCATATCCACTACGTCAACGGGCTGGAGATCTTTGGGGCCGATTGCGCCCATCTCTTGCCCGATGATCTGCACCCCAACGCGGACGGCTACGAATTGATGGGGCAGAACGTCAGCCGGGAAGTGGCTGGGCGCTTTTTTGCCTAATGGGTGAAGATATTTTCGGATGACGATTGTAGGGGGCGGTCGGTAGGGGGCGGTCTGAGACCGCCCCCCACTATCGTTGTCTGTTTTTTCTGATTGCTACAAACAACATGATCAGGCCAAACACAATCAGCGATGTGAACGGGCTTTGGACCAGAATGATTATCCAGTTCAGGGATTGCATTAGTTTGTCTATGCTTGTCAAACTGTCGGGTGTCATTGCTTGCTATCCTGCTTTCCCTATCTCGCTATTGTTTGCTCGTTTCGTCCTAATCCACAATCGCCTGGTAGGTGAGTACCCGAAAATCCTGGTCCGGCTCGTCCATCCCTTGGTATTGGGTCATAAAGACACCGGCCAACTCTTCGGCGGGGTCAATCCAATAATAGGTCGATGCAGCACCGGCCCAGCCGAATTCGCCCACACTGCCCGACGTCCCAGCCCCACCCACATCCATCAGCGTGCGCGAACCAAGCCCAAAGCCATAGCCGCCGATGGGATCCCCGCCTATCACCATGGGCAATTGC
>JAHEML010000105.1:0-785 GCA_024643705.1 Caldilineaceae bacterium
CATCCTCAATGCGCCGGGGCAAGCCGACGTCTGGCGCATCTACGATCCCGCTCTGCCGGTGTTGGCTCTGCCCCAGCAGCGCCCGCCCGATCCGGCCACGACTGAAACCCAACTGGCAGCGGCCATGGCCGATCTACGCCAAATTTTCGCCCTCTTTTGGGCCACCCAGCAGTCCGACCCCCAGGGAATTGTCGAAGGCTGGCTCAACAACAACGCATTCAAAGGGCTGGAAAGCTGGCAAGGCAACGTGCGTTTTGTCCAATACAGCCTGCCCAATCGGCTCGACTGCCAAGGGTACACCCCGCCTGTTCGTTTCGGCACAGCCATTGGGTTAACCCACCTGTGCCTGCCGCCGGAACGTTCGGTCACCCCCGGCACGAGCCTGCCCGTTGCCCTCCACTGGCAAACAGAGACACCCCTGGATCGAAACTACAAAGCCACCATCCAACTGCTCAACCCACAGAATCAGGTGGTGGGCCAGCAAGATGGCGAACCTGGTGGTGGATCGTTGCCCACCTCCAGTTGGCAGCCGGGCGTCGATAACCTGGACAATCGGGCACTCTATGTGCAGCCGGGCGCACCCCCCATCGTCTACCGACTGATTCTGGCCCTCTACGATGCAGAGAACGGTGAACGGTTGCCCGTGGCCGATGGCGATGCGCTGGGACTGGGCGAAATAACTGTCGCTCGTCCGGCCCGCCCTCTCCCCACTGAGATTGTCCCCATGATTGCTCGGCTGAACCAACCCATCGGCCCGCTGACCCTGGTCGGCTTCGATGCCTATC
>JAHEML010000105.1:795-8640 GCA_024643705.1 Caldilineaceae bacterium
TGCCCACGAGCCAACCCGTCCCCTAACGCCTGGCAAGCAATTGCACATTACTCTCTACTGGCAAGCGCCCCCCTCCCTGCCTGTCGATTGGCCCGACAACCTCACCTTTTCACTTTCTTTGGGTGGTGGGACAATCAGCGCACCCTTAGCCGGCACAGGCTTCCCCACAGGCAAGTGGCATGCAGGCGATTTTGTACGTGGGGATGTGGATATTCCCTATGAGATAGATGGAACAGTTAATCTGACTATAGGGATGCAGACAATTCGTCTGGGCCGCATTGTGGACGGGCGGGTGCGTTAGTCGCCTTGCCCGTGTCCCTTGCCGGATGTATACTACATTTGTCCTGTTCTAACATCTTTATAAATGGTAGATACTTGCTCCCGTTGTCGTTGATCTGATCTGTTCACAGTTAACATCTCTTGTCTACTCATATGTAAGCAAGAATGAATATTGTCTAGCCTGGAACGTGAGCAATTCACCGGCATGTTCTGTTTTCATGTCGGGCAAGCAGCCCCTGTTTGCACGAAAACACACTTCCTGTGCGCAGAGGAGAAACGGAATGAACTGCCCACGCTGCGCCACCACCAACCCGGATGGAGCTAAATTTTGCTTTAATTGTGGGTACGCGTTGGCCTTGAGTTGCCCAAACTGCGCTACAAATTTGCCCGCAGGCGCAAAGTTCTGTTTCAACTGCGGTCACCCGATGGGCGCGCCAGTGCCAGCAGCGGTTACCGCGCCGATTGCGCAACCGCCAGTTGCTCAACCACGGGTTGTCCCCTTTCCAGCCAAAGACCTGCCCATTGAAAGCCGTTTGCAACAATTCATCCCCAAAGAATTGCTCGCCAAATTGGAATCGGCCCGCACTGGTGGCGGGATGCAGGGGGAACGCCGCATCGTCACTATGCTCTTTTGCGATGTGAAAGGCTCCACCGCGGCGGCCTCCACATTGGACCCGGAAGAGTGGGCCGAGATTATCAACGGTGCCTTTGACCAGATGATACCTCCCATCTACAGATTTGAAGGCACCGTGGTCCGGCTGATGGGGGATGGTATTCTGGCTTTTTTTGGCGCACCTATCGCCCACGAAGACGATCCCCAACGGGCTGTGCTCGCTGGACTGGAGATTCAAAAGAGTGTGCGGGTGGGCATCAACACCGGGCTGGTGGTGGTGGGCGCGGTGGGATCGGATATGCGGATGGAGTATACTGCGCTGGGCGACGCTATCAATCTGGCCGCCCGGATGGAGCAGACTGCACAGCCCGGCACTGTGCAGATTGCTGAGGCCACTCACAAACTAATTGCGCCCCTTTTTGAGACAGAAGCCCTGGCCCCGCTCGAAGTGAAGGGCAAGAGTGAACCAGTGTTGGCCTGGAGGGTGCTGGGGGCAAAGGCCAGGCTGGGCAATCTGCGGGGTATCAGTGGCCTACGGTCTGAACTGGTGGGGCGGGAGAAGGAGACGGCTCAGCTGGCAGAGGCCATTGAAGCGTTGCAGATGGGACAGGGACAGATTGTCTCTATCCTGGGCGAGGCCGGGTTGGGCAAATCCCGACTGGTGGCCGAACTGCGGGACAACCTGGCCGAGACCGATAGACGGTTGACGTGGCTGGAAGGACGCTCTCTCTCCTACGAGACCGCGACACCCTACGCTCCGTTTTTGGACATTCTGAGCGACTGCCTGGGCATCCAGCCGGATCGGGACGACGAAGCCAACTACGGCCAGCTCAAACACACTGTGGCAGCCCTCTTCCCACAGAACGCCGATGAAGTGGCCCCTTTTCTGGCCTCCCTTCTTGGTTTGGCTGTGCTGGGGATAGACGGGGAACGGCTGCGTTTTTTGGAACCACCCCAACTGCGGGGGATGACTTTTGCCCACGTGGCCGGTTTTTTCGAGCGACTAGCCGGAGAAGCGCCGCTGGTTCTCTTTTTTGACGATATACACTGGATCGACCCATCTTCCCTGGAGTTGCTGACGAGTCTGCTACCCCTGACAGACAGGGCCCATCTTCTTATTTTGTTGGCCTTTCGCCCGCGGCGCCAGGAACCCTCTTGGGGGCTGCACGAAACAGCCCAACGGGACTTCGACCACCGCTACACAGCTATCCCGCTTTCGCCACTGGACCAGAAACAATCTCGGCAACTGGTGAGTAACCTGCTCCACGTGGAAGACCTGCCAGAGAAGGTGCGTCAGTTGATTCTGGACAAATCTGAAGGCAATCCCTTTTTCGTGGAAGAGGTCATCCGCTCGCTGCTCGACGCCAAACTGGTGGTGAGGGAAAGCGATCACTGGCGGGCTACCGCGGAAATCGTCAATATTGCCGTGCCCGATACCCTCAATGGTGTCATCAGTGTTCGGCTGGATCGGCTGGACGACGCAACCCGAAGCACAATCCAAGCCGCGTCTGTCATTGGTCGGGAGTTCGATTTCGATATTTTGAGCGCCATAGCCGACGCGCCAGAGGGCGTGGAGGCGCAACTAACCGATCTGGTGCGTAAGGATTTGGTGCGGGAAAAAAGCCGTTTGCCCAGGCGCATTTACAGCTTTAAGCATGTGATGAGCCAGGAAGCTGCCTACAATTCTATGCTTCTCAGCCGCAGGCGTGAAGTCCATCTGGCCGCCGCCAATGCGTTTGCAGCCCATTCACCGGAACGGGCCGGGGAGATCGCCCGCCACTTTGTCGAGGCCCGCCAGCCAGCCCAGGCTTTGCCCTATCTGGTCGATGCCGGAGAGCAGGCCGCCAAAGCCTATGCCACTGCAGAAGCTGTTCAATACTTTCAAAAGGCCCTGGAATTGCGCTCAGTGGTGGGGGAGTCGAGCCACATCCTGCGTGCCTATGAAGGGCTGGGTGCTGTGCAGAACCACGCCAACCAGATTTCCGAAGCAATGGCGACTTTTCAGGCGATGCTCCATCTGGCAACCGAGCAGGGCAATTGTCCTATGCAGGTTTCGGCACTGAACAAACTGGCCGGGGTCTTGGCCCTAAAAATGGGCCAATTTCAGCAGGCCGAAGCCTATCTGCAACGGGCGGATCAGCTTGCCAACGGCATCGACGACCACTCTGGTGCAGCCGAAAGCAGCCTCATCCGTTGTATGATGTGTACGGCGATGGCTGATTTTGACGGGGTTATTCAGCATATGGGCCATTTGGCCCAAGTAGGCGAACGGCTCGGTTCCAAGGAGTTTATGGCGATGGGAATGAACCACGTCGCCAGTTCACTGCTCTATATGACCCGTTTCGACGAAGCCTGGACAAAGGCCCAGGAGGCCCTTCGCCTCGCCCGGGAGATCGGTGACCGTCTGCACGAGGCAGCCTTGCTTACCGAGTCAATCCCCTTCTATCACGTCCGCCAAGGCGACCTTGATCTCGCGGTTGAAGCCCTGGCCCAGGGACTGGAGATCGCCCAGCGGATCAGCGCTGTCTACCCGCTCGTCTTTGGAAATTGGTTGGGGGGGGAGATCGCTCGCTGGCGAGGACGATATGAAGAGGCCATCGCCTTTCAACAGGTATCTCTGGCTGCTGCCCTTCCCCTGGAAGCGTATATGCCCTTTGTGGTGGTACAACCTCTGGGCGCATTGGGTTCGATTTATCTGGAACTCAGTGGCCATTTTACCGAAGATGTGCATAAATTCCATCACCACGCGCTTAAGCTGTTTGAAAACCCAATGAGCGCGATGGGTGGCGGTTCGCCCTGGGCTGACATGGGCTGGTGTGCGCTGGAAATCTCTGAATATGCAATGGCCGAGGAGATGTTTAGCCGAGGGATGAACGAGGCGTCGATGCTTGGGCAATTGGAGATGCCCCGTTATCTGACAGGTATGGCGATACTGGCACTAAAAAAAGGCGACGAGCAGATGGCTACAAAATACGCCGCCGACGCCCGCTCATTTGTAGAGGAACGGCAGATGCGCCATCTCTACCCGTTGATCGAAATGACTAATGGTCGAGTGCTAGCCTTTACTGATCACCACCGGCGGGCTGTCGATGCTTTTGCTTTGGCTGCCGCCCAGGCCGACGAACTGAAGATGTGTCCAATTAGCTGGCAGGCTCGTGTCCACACGGCTCGCTCGCTGGATGCATTTGGCGAGGCCGAAACCGCCTCGGATCAACGGGCAGCAGCGCGGGAGATCATCGACGCAATCGCCGCCGATTTCAGCGACGGGGACCTGGCCACCGCGTTTCGCGCCCACGCGCTGCGGGAACTGGAGCAGATAAAATAGGACGCGGATGACACGGATTGAGTAGATGTGCGCGGATTCAATCTGCGCACATCGGTGGCATCCCTTCGACAAACTCAGGGCATCGCGGTGAAATACGCGTTCCTATCTCCTTTTTATCCGTTTTGATCAGCCTAATCCGCGTTATCCGCGTTCCATCTCTTTTGTGAGGAGTTCTAATGGCAAGGCCAATTCTATTAACTGTAGACGATGAACCGCAGGTGCTCAATGCCGTGGAGCGGGACCTGCGCCAGCACTTCCGGGGCGACTACCGAATCATTAAGGCGGGTTCTGGCACCGAAGCCCTGGGCGCGGTGCGCCAATTGCAGCAACGAGGTGATCAGGTTGCCCTTTTTTTGGCTGACCAACGTATGCCCGATATGACCGGCACCGATTTTCTGGCCCAGGCACGCACCTACTTTCCAAACGCGCGCAAAGTGCTGCTGACTGCCTACGCTGACACCCAGGCCGCCATCGATGCGATCAACGGTGTAGGGCTGGATTATTATCTGATGAAACCGTGGGACCCGCCAGAACAAAACCTCTACCCGGTGCTGGATGACCTGCTCAGCGACTGGGTACGTACCACCCCGCCCAGCTTCGATGGCATTCGGGTTGCTGGCACCCTCTGGTCGCCCAAAAGTCATGACGTCAAAGATTTCCTGGCTCGTAACCGCATCCCCTATCTATGGCAAGACATCGAACAAGATGAGCAAGCCCGCCAGTTGGTCGATCGTGTGAACCAGGGCGAGCACCGCTTGCCTGTGATCTTTTTCCCGGATGGCGCTACTTTGATCGAGCCAGACTTGCGCACCCTGGCCGATAAAGCTGGGTTGCGCACCCAGGCAACGCAGCCCTTTTATGATCTGGTAATCGTAGGCGCCGGGCCAGCGGGTTTGGGCGCGGCGGTCTATGGCGCGTCCGAAGGGCTGCGCACCCTGATGATCGACAAAGAGGCCACTGGGGGACAGGCCGGTACTAGCTCTCGCATCGAAAATTATCTGGGCTTCCCCAATGGCATATCCGGTGGAGACCTGGCCCACAGGGCTGCGGCACAAGCCGCACGCCTGGGCGCAGAAACCCTGACAGCCCAAACAGTGACAAACATTCGTGCCGAAGATGGCTATCGCTATGTTGTCCTGGCTGATGGCACGGAAATTGGCGCAAAAGCAGTCATTCTTGCCACTGGTGTTACAGTGAGGCAGTTGGACGTGCCCGGCGTCGAACGATTAACTGGCGCTGGCATCTACTACGGTGCGGCCCTGACCGAAGCGGCCAACTATGCTGGCCAGCATGTTTTTGTCGTCGGTGGCGCCAACTCGGCAGGTCAGGGGGCGGTCTTCTTCTCTCGCTTTGCCGCGCAGGTGACTATGCTGGTAAGGGGCGAAGGGTTGCAGGCCAGTATGTCCCAATACCTCATCGACCAGATTGAAGGGACCCCCAATATCGACGTGCGAACTCGCGTACAGGTGATCGAAGCCCATGGCAGCGAACGCCTGGATGCTCTTACTCTCTCCACCAGCACCGGAGACACAGACAGAGCCGAAACCGTCCCAGCTGCAGCTCTCTTCCTTTTTATCGGTGCCGTGCCCCACTCGGGCATGGTGGCCGGCGTGATCGCCCGCAACAGTGCCGGCTTTATTCCCACCGGTCAGGAACTGATTGTAGACGGCAAGAAACCCGATGGCTGGCATCTGAAACGGGACCCCTTTCCTCTGGAAACCAGCGTGCCTGGCATTTTTGCTGCGGGTGATATCCGCCAGAGCGCTGTGCGCCGGGTGGCCTCGGCCGTGGGCGAAGGAGCCAATGCCGTGAGCCAGGTACACCAATATCTAAGGACCGTGTAGCCATGTACGAATTCCTACGCAAAGTCCCCCTCTTTGCCGACCTGCCCGACGACGACATGGAACTTCTTTGTCAAATGGTGGAGGAAGTTTCGCTTGCCCCAGGCCAAGACCTATTTGCCGAAGGAACGATCGGGGACAAAGCCTATGTGATTGAAGCAGGCGAAGTGGAGATCATCAAGAGCTCGGCCAACCGGCCAGTGTTGCTTGCCGTGCGGCGCAGCGGGGATGTAATCGGCGAGATCGCCCTGTTGGAAGCTGGACCGCGCATTGCAACAGTGCGTGCCCGTTCGGCAGTCCGTCTCCTCGCGATCGGTCAGAAGCAATTTGACGCTCTGCTTGCCACAAGCCCAACAGCATCGCAAGTGCTTATGCGCACCGTTGTCGAACGGCTGCGCATGACCAATTCTGCCTTGCGTCAGAGCGAAAAGATGGCTCAACTGGGTACGCTCACAGCCGGGGTGGCCCACGAACTCAACAACCCCGCAGCTGCTGTGCGTCGGGGTGCAGACCAGTTAGACGCCGCCATCGCCACCTTTGGGCAGGCCCAGGCGCGGCTTGGCGCGCTGGGACTCTCTGCGGGCCAAGAGGAGGTGATGGACAGGTTGAGCGCGCAGACCCGAAACAGCGCTGGCAAACCCCAGGTGGATCTGGACGCTCTGGCCCGCAGCGATCTAGAGTATGCGCTGGAAGAATGGCTGGATGAACGTGGCACACCCGATGCTTGGGATCTGGCCCCGGCCCTGGTTGGCCTGGGCTATGATGTGACAGGGTTGGCGGCTTTTGCCGAACAGTTTTCGCCCAACGATCTGCCCGCGATTATCGGCTGGCTCGGTGCCAGCTATGGGGTCTACAATCTGCTGGCGGAGATCGGGCAAGGCGCAGGACGTATCTCGGAGATTGTCAAAGCGCTCAAAGCTTATTCCTATCTGGATCAGGCCCCGGTGCAGTCAGTGGACCTCCACGAAGGGCTGGACAACACATTGCTCATTCTGCGCAGCAAACTCAAGCAAATTACTGTTATGCGGGAATATGCGTCGGACCTCCCCAGAATTCAGGGATATGGCAGCGAATTGAATCAAGTATGGACAAATTTGCTGGACAACGCGGCAGATGCTATAGCAGACCGCAAAGAACCTACAATCACCATTCAGACAGAAAGGCGGGGAGACTGGGTGACGGTTCGAATACAAGACAATGGCCCCGGTATCCCACCCGGAATCCAAGATCGAGTATTTGATGCTTTTTTCACCACGAAAGAACCAGGCAAGGGCACAGGTTTGGGGCTGGAGATAAGTTATAATATAATCGTAAATAAACATCGGGGTGACTTACGATTATTTTCACGACCAGGTCTCACTTGCTTCCAAGTTGATCTGCCGCTGGACTTTGAAAGATCAACGATGCCTATGCACACTGGTTCCGACGCTGACAAGAATAATGACGAGCAGTTACACCGTATTTTGACCAATAGTAGAACGATTGGGGTCGTCGGTCTTTCATCAAATCCCAGTCGTCCCGGTTACATGGTTCCCCACTATCTACAAAGCCAAGGTTATCGGATCATTCCAATCAACCCGAACCTGGACGAAGCTTTGGGTGAAAAAGCCTATTCAGACCTGTTGGGTCTACCTATTCAGGTTGACATTGTACAAATATTCCGACCGAGCGATGAAGTGGTGCCAATTGTGGAGCAAGCCATCCGCATTGGAGCGCAGGTTATTTGGATGCAGGAAGGCGTGATCAACGAAGAGGCAGCGCTGCTGGCCCGCAATGCAGGCCTGGAT
>JAHEML010000848.1 GCA_024643705.1 Caldilineaceae bacterium
ATGATATCCGGGCCTTTCTGTTGCGGGGCGAAAATATGGGCGCAGATACGGGGAATTAAAGGTGGTTGATTGGTTGATCAATTGATTGGGTGATTGTAAGCCGTCCCCACTCAACGATGCAACCAGCCAACAAATCAACTATCAAAGGAGAAACAACCGATGGGATCGCTAACCAGTGAACAGATCGCACAATTTGAGGAAGAAGGTTATCTGCTGGTGCGGGGACTCTTCGACCCGGAAGAGGATCTGGACCCAATCATCGAAGAGTACAAAGGTGTGCTGGACGGTCTGGCCGGTGAGTTGTACGCCAACGGCGAGATCAGCAGCACCCACGACGATTTACCATTTGGCGAACGGCTGATTCGTGTCTATCAGGAGAGTGGGAAGGTCCACGCCCAATACTTCGACTTCTCTCTGCCCCAGGCAGATGTGCAGCCCGATACGCCTTTTTGGGCGGGGCCGGCAGTCTTTGCGGCTCTGCGCAACGAAAGGCTGCTGGACGCGGTCGAGTCTCTGATCGGGCCAGAAATCTACTCGAATCCAGTGCAGCACGTGCGCATGAAACCGCCCGAACGCTTGACGCCGAAGAATGAAGACGGGCGGGTGCAATTGGGTAAGACACCTGTACACCAGGACAACGGCGTTGTCACCTCCGACGCAGACGACACCCAGATGCTCACTGTCTGGTTCCCCCTCACCAGAGCAACAGTCAAACACGGCTGCCTCTCGGTCTGGCCGGGTAGCCACCGCAAGGGGCTATTGGACCATTGCCCCACCAACATTGGCCTGGGTATTCCCGGCAAGCTGATGGGTGGCAGCAAAGCTGTAGCCATGCCCATGGAGCGGGGCGACGCGCTCTTTCTGCACAAATTGACCGTGCACGCTTCCTTCTCCAACACCAGTGACGAGGTGCGTTGGAGCTTCGATCTGCGCTACAACCCCACCGGTCAGCCCACCGGACGCAGCTATTTTCCAGGTTTTGTGGCCCGCAGCCGTCAACAGCCCGAAACGGAACTGCGAGACGCCGCGACCTGGGAAGGCCTTTGGCGCGGGGCGCGGGATCATCTGGCGACGATTGAGATGGGCAAGTTTAACCGCTGGGACAAAGACAATCCGGCCTGTGCGTGATTCTGATAAGGCGCAGGGTTGGATTTGAAGACGGAACACCGGGAATAACGCGATTACCTACCCCTCATATCTCAACCCAAAGCCAAAGGGGAAGAGGGGTTTCTCCGAATCGTAGGGTACGTCCTCTTTCTGCGCCCGGACAGCCTCCATAGACGATGGCAACTCGAAGGGCAGCTTGCCCGTGGGCGCAAAGTGGCCGAAGATCACATCAAGCAGCGCGCCATCGTTGGCCCCAAAGTTGGCGATCAGCGCCGCGCACCGGTCGGCAATCTCCGGGATGACAGCAGCCCGTTCCAGGTAGATGTCCACAATTGTCGGGACTTGGCTCAAAATTTCCAGAATGCGGGAGAGTTCCGGCTCTTTGAAGTCCAGATCGCCGGAATGGAAGAAACGCTCCAAAAAGCCATCGCGGGGTTCGTAAGGGGTGGCGAGACGTAAAATGGCAAAATCGGCCTCGTCGGGACTCTCGACCCAGTCGGCAACGGAGGCGACAGCTTCCCGCGCAATGCCCTCCCCATAGATTTTGGGCCGACCAGCAAGGGGCAACATAGGTGCATCGCCCCCGTTTTTCAGCAGGACAAGCGAGCGACGCTGGGCTGTTTCACCCGCAGCTCGAAAATCGGCATTGCCCACCACCCGTTGCGTCTGCTCTTCGTCGACAAAGGGATTGTCAAACAGCCCCAGCCGAAACTTTTCCCGCAGTAAACGGCGCACCGATTCGTCAATACGGGCCTCGCTGATTTGACCACTGCGAACCAACTCCACCACCACTTCTGGGCAAGACTCGCCGCCGAACTGATCGACACCTGCGTCCAGGGCTTTTTTCACCCGTTCAGCCAGGCTTAACGCCTCCACACCCCAACACTTCGCTTCGATCATCACTTTCCCGTCCGGCCCCATTACATCGGTCAGCAGTTTCCAATCGGTGCAGACAATGCCGTCGAATCCGTACTTTTCTCGCAGTAGCCCGGTGATGATGCCTTTGTTGAAGCCAAATCCGACTGCTTCGTGTTCGGTCTCCACGGGCATTCCATAGTAGGGCATGATCTGGGATGTCCCTGCGGCGAAGGCGGCGTCGAAGGGGATGAGGTGATAGTCGAAGTTGTTGCCGGGGTAGAGTTGCTCTTTGCCGATGGAAAAGTGGGCATCCTCGCCGTTCATCTGCGGACCACCGCCGGGGAAGTGCTTGGTCATGCAGGCGATGCTGTGGGGGCCGAGATTCTCGCCCTGAAAGC
>JAHEML010000849.1 GCA_024643705.1 Caldilineaceae bacterium
ATGCCAATGGAGACGCCGTGGAAGCAAACGGCTCGCTCACTGCACCTGCCGAATTTGTGCGCCAGGCGGCTAAGATTGCCGACAAACTTTTTGCCGATCTGCCCTTGCTGGAGCCGGATACAGCCCACATCGCGCCAGTGGTCGCGCTCAACCAGCCATTTGTCGGTGGGCATATCCTGCGCCACTATTGTGCGGCCCCCTACCAGAAACGGATCGGTAGCAGCTATTCTGGGCTGATGGTGGAGGTAAACCGGGGCCTCTTTGTGGGCGATCAGACTACCCGCACCCCCATTCAACCACCCAACCAGGAACGCATTGCCGCCGTGCGCAGCCGCTTGCATCGCTGGATGCTAGAGATCACCCCCCTGTTGGAGACGCATAGATGATCGATCTACTCCCGCTCCTCGATTTCGCTAAAAGGTTGACTGGCGAGGCCGGCACACTGGCGGCCAGCTACTACCGGCGCACCAGCGCGCGGCGCAAGAGCGACGGCACATTGGTCACCGAGGCCGATGAACGCGCCAATCAACTAATCGTTGAGCGAATACAGAAGACATGCCCCAGCCATGCAATTTTGAGCGAAGAAGGCACAACCACCTACGATCCCACAGCCGATTATACCTGGGTGATCGACCCCCTGGATGGCACAACCAATTTTGCCAGGGGTTTCCCCATCTGGGGAGTGAGCATTGCCCTGCTGCATGGTGGTGCTCCTGTGTTGGGAGTCGTGAGCATGCCCCTGCTCCACGAAAGCTACTGGGCGACGATTGGCGGCGGTTCCTTCTGCAACGGCGAAGCCCTGCACACCGATCAGTCAGCCCAGATCACCAATCACCAGATTTTCACCCAGTGTACCCGCACCCGTCGCCGACTGACCATCCGCTCCCCCCTGAAGGCGCGCATGCTGGGGAGCGCCGCCTACCATCTGCTGGCGGTCGCGTCTGGGGCGTCTTTGGTGGCGGTGGAAAGCACGCCAAAGGTGTGGGACCTGGCCGGAGCCGCCTTGATCGCCCAGGAAGCCGGGGCCGTAATGGAGGGACTATACACCAAACCTCTCTTTCCCCTGCCACCCGTCCCGATGGACTACGCGACCATCTCCAGCCCGGTTTTGGTGGCGGCCAATCAGCGCGTGCTGGACGATTTCCGGGCTGATATTGTAGAGAATTAGTAAACTGCCAAGCCTTTGCCACGAATTGCACGAATACCACGAACTTAGCTAAGTCATTCGTGAAATTCGTGCAATTCGTGGCAAAAATCCGGTCACTGGCTTGGTAGTTACGAGAATTAACTCAATTAGCAGGTTACGTAGCAGGAAAGGACGACATGTCTATACAAAGAAGCGAAGTGCTGATTATCGGAGCTGGTCTGGCGGGGATTTCGGCTGCCCACACCTTGCGCGAGGCAGGGGTGGAAAATCTTTTGCTGGACAAAGGCTACAGAGTTGGCGGACGTATGGCAACCCGAAGCCTTGGGGATGGGGCAGCCGACTACGGAGCACAATTCTTTACGGCAAATTCAGCCGATTTCCAAAAGGTTGTGGGCCAATGGGTGCAGGATGATTTTGCCTATCTGTGGGATATCGGCTGGAGCAAGGGAAGCGTCGTCAGCAATGAAGATACAGGCCGCACCCGGTATGCTGTGCGCGGCGGCATGAAACGATTGATGGCCCACTTAGCCGAAGAACTGTCCGTTGAGACTAGTGTGCGCGTTGCCGCCCTGCGCCAAAATGCAGATGGCTGGGAAGCCGAAACTGACAACGGGCAGACCTACCAGGCCCGTGGCGTGATACTGACTCCCCCCGTTCCCCAGTCCTTGGCGCTGTTGGCTGCGGGCCATGTAGAATTACCCGCCATGGAATCCGAAATTCTGGGGCGCATCGACTACTCCTCTGCCTTGACAGGTATTTTCCGCATCGAAGGAACTGTTTCAATCCCCGCACCCGGTGCTGTATTCCGCCCTGCCGAACCCCTCCCCTGGATTGCCGATAATCAACAGAAGGGTGTCTCGGAAAACGAGATCGTCGTCACAGTTAACAGCAACGGCGACTATGCGAATCGCTATTGGGATGCACCAGAAGTCGAAATCATCGAGACGATGAAAGCCGTTCTCATGCATCATCTGTCACCTGGCAGTCGAGTGGCCGAGAGCCGGATTCATCGATGGCGCTACGCCTATCCACGCCACACCCATCATCAGCGCACCTTACGGCCATCTGGAGTCCCCCCCCTCTTCTTCGCTGGTGATGCCTTTCAGGGGCCATTGGTGGAAGGCGCATGGCTCTCTGGCGTGGCGGCTGCTGAAGGCATGTTGGCCGATTCCGAGTTCCAGCATTTTCATGCATAGGCCTTGCTTCTTTGCTCCT
>JAHEML010000106.1 GCA_024643705.1 Caldilineaceae bacterium
CCCTACGAACTGGTCGTTGTGCCGACCCGTACCCTGCCTGAAATCAACCGGGACAGCGTCAGAATCCCCACTCCCAACAATACCCACACTCCGGCCCAGCGGTACATCATGAAGGGGCCGACTGTCTGGTAGAGATAACCTCCGATGGACGCGCCCGCTGCCCCACCCACGCCAAAATAGACACCGGTGAGCAGTCCCTGTGCCGTGGCCCCCATCCCTGCTGGAGCGAGCTTCTTTGCGTGGGCCACACTCGCCACCCACATGGCAGAAAATGTCAGCCCGTGGGTGAGCTGCACCACTAACACCCAGCCCACACTCTGGATCACCGAATAGGCCAGCAGGCGTAGGGCAAGAGCCACCAGAGAAACAGCCAGTACCCGTACCGTGCCCCAGCGGGTGAGCAGCTTTTCGGCAAAAAAGAAGACAGCCACTTCGCTGAGTGTGGCGACGCTCAGGGACAAACCCATGATCCAACGGCTGGCAGAGAGGTCCTCCAAGTAGAGGAAAAGGAAATTGTGGACCGTCGCCGAACCCATCCCACCCACGAACATCACGGCGATAAAAATCAGCCAGCGTCGGTTGGTGGTCAGCATGCGTAGGCCAGCCCAGAAGTTGTTGCCCAGGCTGCTTTGGGCCACGGGCATCCCGAAGGTGGTTAGCAGCCCGCCCAATTGCAGCAAGGCAAAAATAGAGAATGAGTAACCCAACCCGCCCCAATCCACCAGGCGGCCCACAAGCGGTCCGGCCAGCCCCCAGCCCACTGCTCCCCACAGGCGAATGCGCCCGTAACGTTCCGAGCGATCCCCCAGCAGTTCCAGCACAGAATTGTCCACCAGTGGAATAATCGGTGCCATAAAAAAGGCATAGGCCAGGGCGACCATTGCCAACCCACCAAGATTGCGCATAGTCGAAAGGGCCAGCGCCAGAATGATCACCCCCACCAGAGCCACCCGCAGAATGAGCCGGTGTTGGCGGGTGGCGTCGGCCAGCCCACCCCACAGGGACGCCGCGGCCAGGGTCATCAGGGGCTGCATCCCCGCCAGCAGGCCGATTTGCGTTTCATCCAGCCCTTGCTGGCGGTAGAAGAGGACGAGAAAGGGGGCCAATGCCGCTCCGGCAGCAAAATAGAGAAAGTAGAAGGCTTTGGCGGGCAGCAGTTCGGTGAGGGATGTGAAAGAGTTCATCGAAAAAGAAGTGTGTATTTTGGGTAAGGAGAGGGGGATTGCTGGAGTGGGGTAGGCATCAGAATAACAGCGTTGACAATTTCTGGACTACCTCTTCGACAGCTTCTTCGGGCAGTCGACAAAAAAACGAAGCATTGCGCGAGCGCCAATCCAAATTCTTTAACTGATCGGCCAATACGACACCTGTTGCCGGTAAATCGTCGGGAATCGCCACCTCGAACGGGTAGCCCTTTGCCTGTGTTGTGATCGGACAAAGGATCGCCAATCCTACCCGCCCGTTATAGGCAGCGGGTGATAGCACGAGTGCAGGACGATGGCCAGCCTGTTCGTGGCCTGCCTGGGGATTGAGTTGAATCCAAATCACATCACCCCTCTCCGGGATATAGGCCATCACCAGACTTCCTTTCCAATAGCCGGGCCGCTATCAATTTCTCCATGCATATTCTCTGGGGTGACGCCAGCTAATAGCCCGTCCAGTGTATACGGAGCAGCAACGAGCGGTGAAATCACCAATGTGCCTTCAATCAATGAAAGATCAACGGCCAAATCGTTTTCCAGGCCGATTTCGATGGCGAAAGATTTTGGTATACGTAAGGCGAGGCTATTGCCCCACATCTGAACTTTCGTCTGCATAGCCTATTGCTCCCTGGTGATTCTGTTCCTTTGCACAACAAAAGTATCTACATAGAAGATACTTTGGGTCGGCACCTTTTGTCAAGCCGTTTCTGCGTTGTTTGATAGATTTATTTCTATAACCCGCTGCGTTTCGGCAACCAATCGCCCCCGCAAAATCACCCAGCGCTTTTCTGCCTGGAACTGAATCGCCCCATGCCAGTCTGGCGTATCCAACACAACCAGGTTGGCCGCCGCGCCCACATGCAGCCCATAATCGCCCAGCCCCAGCAGCCGGGCCGGGGTGGATGTGACCATGGGCAGCACCCGGTCTACTTCGCCGTGCCAGGCAAAGCGCCCGTTGTGGGCCATAAACTGGGCCACTTCCAGCAGGTCGTTGCGGCCAAAGGGGTAGAACCAATTGTCGATGTCGTCTTGACCGCAGGCCACGGGCACGCCTGCGCTCAGCAGTTCGCGCACGCGGGTGAGGCCGCGCGGCCAGGGCTGGCGATCCGGGAAGTCGGTGGCGATCAGGGAGACGTGGCTGTTGCTCAGAATCGTCATCCCCGCCTCCCGTACCAGCCCGATCACCTGGGCCGCGTACTCATCGTCGTAAAAGGCCAGGGCCGCGCATTGGGTGGCCGCCACGCGTCCCTGCCAGCCCTGGGTGATGGTCTGTCGGGCCACCATTTCCAGAGAGCGGGAGTTCGGGTCGGCCACATCATCGCAGACAAAGTGGAGGTCCCGGTCGTATTCCAGCGCCAGGGAGAAACAGCGCTGGATGTGGTGCTGCTGGGCGGCTGTGCCCTGCTCGATCCACGGAATCCCCCCCACCAGATCGGCCCCCATTTCCAACGCCCGCCGCATGAGTTTTTCCGTCTCTACCCCTGCGAAACCATCCTGGGGGAAGGCGACAACCTGCACAGTCATCAGGGGCGCGTATTTTTCCCGGATAGCCAGCAGCCCTTCCACCGGGGCCAGTCCACTGTCACCGTCCACATCGGCAAAGAGACGGATAGCGCAGCTTCCGTGGCGGATTGCCAGTTGCATCACCTCGTCGACCCGGTTGAAAATGTCCTCGGCTGTGTAGCGCCGTTTGACGTGGGCCGCGGCTTCAAAGGGGGGAAGCGCCTGGATAGCGGCAGGCATCTGGGCCAGCAGCCGACGCCAAAAGGATTTGCAGGCGTGCAACTGGCCGTTGACAAACGCCGGGATTGTCAGCCGCCCGCCCGCGTCCAACTCGATGGTTGAGGATGTGGGCGCGCTTGCGGGCAGCCGGGGTTGGATGGCGCTGATGATCCCGTGGTCGATGGCAATGTCCACCCGCGGGCCAATGTGGGTTTGGGCATTGCGCAGAATTATGCCTGCACTGAGCCTGTCAAATGTGTCCATTCTCGCTCCGTCTGTGTGCGTACGATCAGCCGACCAGCCTTGAAGGTTGCCAGCCGGGGTGGTGGCGCGGTGACGATATCTGCCGGGGTCATTGTATCCAGCACCAACAAATCTGCGGGTGCGCCCACGGTCAACCCGTAATCAGGCAATCCCAAGGCGTGGGCGGCGCGGCTGGTCACCATTCCCAGGCAGGCGCGCAGATCGCTTTCCCCGGTCATGTGGGCCGTGTGCCCGGTCAGATTGGCTGTCTCCAGTGGATCGTAGCTGCCAAAGGGGTTGAAGGGGTCTTGCACGTTGTCCGACCCCGCGCAGACATTCACCCCAGCGGCCAGCAATTCCTTCACCCGCGTCACGCCGCGGGGGGTGGGTTGCATGCCTCGGCCCATCAGCACCAGATTGCAGGATGGAAGGGTAACCACATGCAGCCTGGCTTCGGCCACTTTTTCGATGATTTTGCCCGCGTCGGCGTCGTCGGTAAAGGCCAGCGAGCAGCAGTGGCCCGCGGTCACTTGCCCCTGCATGCCCGCGGCGATGGTCATTTCGGCCAGGGCGAACAGGGTGCGGCTGGTCGGGTCTTCGGTCTCGTCGATGTGCAGATCGATAGGCTTGCCCGTGCGCTGGGCCAGTCCAAAAATAGTCGACAAGCTGGCCTGGGGATCGGGGACAAGCGCGGGCGCGCCGCCCACACTATCGGCCCCCAACGCCAGGGCGTCGGCCATGGTGCGGTCGATGACTGGGGAAGTCCCGGCAAAGGCCAGGGCCACAATTTGCAGGTCGATGGCGTAGCGAAACTCGTCCCGCACTTCGAGGATGGCGGCCAGGGTTTCCAGATCGGATGGTTCTTCCGTGTCGATATGGGTGCGCATGGCGGTGACGCCATTTGTGATGGCTGTGTAGAGCGCACGACGCACTGCGGCCCGCACATCGGAACGGGTTCGCTCTTTTTTTGCTGTCCGCCAAACGTCAATCGCTTCCAGCAGTGTGCCGCTGCGATTGGGGTACGAGCCGCTGCTGTTCAGATAGGTCTTGTCCAGATGCACATGGGGATCGACGAGACCAGGTAGGACGACCCGGCCGTCCAGTTCCCAGCGTTGGGCCGCGGGGAGAGCGAGGGCGGGGCCGATCTGTGCGATACGTCCGTCGGCGATGGCAATGTCCACGGTATCGGCGTGGTCGGTCAGGCGGGCATTTGTCAGTAGCCAGTCCATTGGCGGTTCCTCATAACTTTTTCAACGCAGAGGCGCAAAGATGCAGAGACGCAAAGGCCAGGGAATATCCTCTGCGTCTTTGCGTCTCTGCATCTTTGCGTTAAAGATTTTATCCCCTGGCCGTCTCAAAAGTGCTGATGACCCGGATGAGATCGGCCAATTTTTGTCCACCCGCTGCGATGAGCGCGTCACCCTTTTCCGCCGTGCCCAGGGTGGCGTCGCCGAAGATGCCGTCTGCGCTCCAGTCTCGGCTGAGCCAAGCTGTGGACGCGGGGGCGAAGAAAAAGAGGGGTGTGCCGGTTTCGGGAAAGTCGGCGTAGTGACGAACAGCTTTGTCCATATCCACCAATTCGGGCGCAATTGCCAGCACCAGGGATGTTTCCAGTTCGCCGCCGTGAAAGCCGAGCCGTCGTTCCTCGGCGGAGATGGGGAAGGGCGGCTCGACAAAGAGCGCGGGTTGCAGGCAGAAACAGATCAGACCAGTGGCGGCGCGGATGTCCCGCGCAGTCATTTCCAGCAGGGCCACATTGCCCCCGTGCCCGTTGACAAAGGCCAGGCGGCGAAAACCCGCGTCGGCCAGGCTACGGGCGATGTCATGCAGCACGGCCATCAGCGTTTGGGCCGAGAGGCTGATTGTACCGGGAAAGCCTGTGTGTTCGTTGCTTTTGCTGTAGGGCAGGCTGGGCAGCACCCACGCGTTCACATCGTTGGGCAGAAGGGCCAGGGCTGCGTCCAACATGCGGGTGGCAATGAGGGTGTCGGTGAGCAGGGGCAGGTGATGACCGTGCTGCTCCACCGCGCCGATGGGCAAAATGACAACGCCCTGCTGTTTGTCCAGCGCGGCTACTTGGCTCCAGGTGTGGTGGGCCAGTTGACGATTAAGGCTCATTGCCAACTCCCTTCCGGTAGAGACGTTCTCTTAACGCAAAGAGGCAAAGGCGCAGAGGTGCAAAGATGAAGGATTGTTCTCTGCGCCTTTGCCTCTTTGCGCCTTTGCGTTGAAATCATTCCCGATTACCCTCTAATGATCGCAGGTGGCCGGGGTTGAGCAGGCCGTGGGGGTCCCAGCGCTGGCGGGCGTCCAGGATTGGCTGGCCGTTCCAGCGCACGTCGTCGTCCAGATAGTGGGTGTGGGGATTCGCCAGCCAGATGCCGATGGCCTCGCAGTAGTCCATCAATTCCTGCAACTGCTGGGGCGAGCGGAAACGCACCAGGCTTAACCCTTGGGGATACATGCGGCCCCGAAAACGCATAAATTCGATGTGTTCCAAGATGTCGTCGCCGTAACGCTCTTTGCGCTGGCGCAATTGTTCGTAGACCCGCTCCGGGTCGAACTGGTCTTGCAAATAGGTAATGGTTGGGTCGATTTTCAATGCCCAGAGGGTTGTGTGATTCCATGAGAAATCGGAGAGTTGCCAGCCGCTGGTGAGGTAAGCGCTGTGGGGGCTGTGCCAAGTGATGCGCCCCCCGAAAGGTGCAAGCTTTTCGGCCAGCTGCGCATCGTCCATGGTCAAGTGCAGCAGAGCAATGGCTTTGCCATCGGGGCAGGCGTTGTCGCGCATCAGTTGGCGGAAAAATGTGGGGATAGGCCATTCCAGAATCGTCACCAGCCGCTTGTGCAGGTCGTCATCGTAGGCCAGGGTTTCACCGAAGCGCAGACCGCTCTCGAAGTCATCGAAGGCGGCCACATATTGCTGCCAGGGCTGGGCTGGAGCCAGGGCGAAGGTCAGGTCGGCAATCACGCAGGTCAGCCCGCAATTGTGAATGACCCCTTGCATTTCGTCCGGGTCGGTGATGGTGAGGATGCGGGGCGTCTCCTCCACGGTGACAACCGTCACCGCCAGCACGTTGCCGGGGTCCCAAAGCGTTCCCCAGGTGACAGAGCCAATGCCGCCTGCGCCGCCAGCCAGAAAGCCGCCCGCGGTGGCCGTCATGAGTGTGCTGGGGAAGAAGCGCAACTCTGCGCCGATCTGCCGGGCTTCGGTTTCGATGGTGCGCAGGATCACCCCGGCCTGCACCCGGGCCGATTGCGGTGTCAACGCGACAATTTGGGTCAAGTTGCGGGTGCTCAGGATCAGCCCACCCTGCATGGGGATACCCTGGCCATAGTTACCCGTAGCCGCGCCCTGGGGGGTGATGGGAACCCGCGCTTCCACCGCTGCGGCAATCACCGCCACCAGTTGTTCGATATTCTGGGGGCGCACGATGACTTCGGCGGCTTTGTCGTCCAACATTGGCTTCAGCACGGGCGAAAACCAATAGTAGTCGCGAGAATCGTGTTGCAGCCGGGTGGGGGATGTCACCACCTGCTCTGGACCGACAATCGAATGTAGTTTCTCGACAAAAGCGGGTGATAGGGTCATGGAACACTCGAATCTGAAAAATGAACGCAAAGGTGCAGGGATGCAAAGATTTTGTAATGAAAGACGCAAAGCGTTCCATCTATTCTTTGCACCTTTGCATCTCTGCGTTAAGCACTTTTCTTTGAATTCTTTGAATAGAGGCAACGGGTGCGCAGGAAGATGTAATCTCCGGCCCGGTGGATGCTGACAGGCTGGGAATAGGGCGCGTTTTCCGGCGTCCAGGCTACGCCTTCGGTGTAGCTAGGGCGGAACTTCTCCGGACTGCGGCCCACAAATGTGGGGCAATAGGTCAGAAACTCTTCGTCTACCAGCCCCGCATCGAGCAGATTGGCAAAGACCCGCGCACCCCCTTCGCAGAGCAGGTTACGGATGCCGAAATCGCTGGTGAGCAGGCGGGCCAGCTTGTGCAGGTCAACCGCATCCGCGCCCAGGGTCAGCACATCCACAGTTGCGCTGCACTGCCCGGCCAGATCGACCTTTTCTGCGCGGGCTGCGCCCCGCTCGGTTGTCGCCAGGATGATGTGCAGGTCGGGGTTTTGGAAGCGCTCTTCGCTGAAGTCCAGATTGCCGTCGAAAGAGAGGATCACCAGTTTAGGGGTTGGATCGTAGCCCTCGGCCCGGCGTAGATCGGCAAAGGCCGCGGCTTCGGGGGGATAGATGAATTCCGGGGTCCAGACGTGGCCTGGCTCCAGGCGCACAGTGTTGTCGCCCACCATAATGGCATGGGCGCGCACCCGCAGCAGCGCCATCAGCCAGCGATCGTGGGGGTCGGCTTTGGTTACGTGGCTGGCGTCGGTTGCGTCCGGTTCGTTGAAGGAGATGCGTCCGTCTCGGCTGGGGGCGAAATTGGTGTAGATATACGGACGATCCGGGTGGCTCTGCATGGGCCAGTCGCCGGGGTAGAGGGCGCGATAGGCAGCGGGCAAGGACGGGCTGGCGACCGGTTCAGTGTAGAGCAGTTCAAACGGGGCGTCAAGGCCGGTTGGCTCAATCATCGGTGGAATCTCCTTACAATGGGATGTGGTGGGATTGATGACCGAGGTCAGGTGTGCCAAAGAGCGTTTCGCCGCTCAGTTCATCCAGGCGGGTGGGTGTGAGACGGTTGTGCAAATTTACGCCCGCAGGGGCGTGGGCCAAGACACGGAGAAAGTTGTCGGTGTGGCCGCTCCACAGGCGCATGGCAGGCTGATCGTCCACGGGTTGGCCCTGGCCTTCCCACAGGACGGGGCGGGTGCTGCCCACAAAACGTTGACGCTCGATTTGCCCCGTCTGCTCCACCAGGGCATGCATCTGTTGCGAACGTTCCTTCTTTATTGCCTTTGTCACCTGTCCGCCAAAGCGGGCCGCGGCTGTGCCCGCCCGGGCGCTGTAGGGGAAGATGTGGGCGTGGGCAAAGCGCATTTCCTCCACAAAGGCCAACCCTTGGGCAAAGTCGTCGTCCGTCTCGCCGGGGAAGCCAACGATCAGATCTGTGGTGAGAATCAGATCGGGGATGGCAGCCCGGGCATCTTCTACCAGGCGGTGGAAGGAGGCAACGGTGCAGCGCCGGGCCATGGCGCGCAGTTGTCGATCGGTGCCTGCTTGCAGGGGCAGGTGCAGGTGGGGGCAGAGGCGATCCGGCCAACGCTGCCAGAGATCGAAAAAACCATCGGCCAGCTCCCAGGGTTCCAGGCTGCTCAGGCGCAGGCGGGGAATGTGGGTTTCGGCGAGGAGTGTAGTAGTCAGTGCTTTCAGATCGGTGGCGAGGCTACCGGGCAGGTCTCGCCCGTAGGAGCCGAGATGGACACCGGTCAGGACGACCTCTTGTGTGCCGTCGGCGGCCAGGTCCTGCACCTCGGCAAGGATATCGCCCAGGGTGC
>JAHEML010000850.1 GCA_024643705.1 Caldilineaceae bacterium
AGCCCATGCCCATGAATATCACCATTACCCAGGAACGGCCCGACACCCCGGATGCGCGGGCGCTGATCGACGAGTTGGATGCACTGCTGACGCCGCTCTATCCCAGCGAAAGTCGCCACGGCTACAGCGTGGACAAACTTTTGGCCCAAGGCGTCGCCTTTTTTGTACTGCGCCAGAACGATTCCCCTGGGGCCTGCGGGGGTGTGCAGCTTTTTGGCAGGGAGTTTGGGGAGATCAAACGGATGTATGTGCGCCCGGCTTTCCGCGGGCAGGGGATGGCAAAGACCATGCTGGCCCATTTGGAAGGCTACACAAAGAGCGCAGGCGTCCATCTTGTGCGCCTGGAAACAGGCATCCACCAATACGAAGCCATCGGCCTCTACGAACGCATGGGCTACTACAAGATCGGCCCATTTGCATCGTATCGAGACGACCCACTCAGCCTCTTTTATGAAAAGCGTCTGGACTGACAATGAACGCTCACAGATTTATGCAGACAATAGATGGCGAAGCGCTTCTGCCACGATTGGTGGGTCTATTCATTCTGCTCATCTTTTTGGGCGGCTGCACCATGACGATGGAGGATCAGCCCCGGTTGGAGGCCCAAGAGGCCAGCCGCTTCTTCGCCGATGGTGCGGCCAACCGCCCACGGGTAGCCGACACTGTGGCTCGGGGTGATATCCCCCCAGATTCTCTGCTTGCCAGTGGCCGGATAGGGAGCCAACTACTCGACAGCTTCCCCTTCACCATCACCCAGACGATCCTGGAGCGGGGACAGCAGCGTTACGACATTTTCTGTGCGCCCTGCCACGGCTTGACGGGTGACGGCCAGGGGGTGATCACCGAGTACGGGATGCCCCACCCAGATTCCTTCCACATCCAGGATATGCGGGATCAGCCTGCGGGTTTCTATTTCGTCACCATTACCGACGGCACCCGGGTGATGCCCAGCTACGCGGCCCGTATCCCCGTGGAGGACCGCTGGGCGATTGTGGCCTACATCCGGGCGCTGCAACTGAGCCAGAACACGAATGCCAGTGACGTACCGGCTGGAAAATTGCCGTAAACGAACGGGCATGGATTCCCACAGACTTTTGGATTTGCACGGTTCAAGCGAACAGGAAGTACGATGAGCCATATGGCACAATCAGAACTGACACCGGTCATCAGCGCTGCCCCACACGAGCGGATAGGTGCGCTGCGGCGACCGGCGTTGTGGGTGGCTGGGGGTGGCGCAGTTTTTGCTGTGGCGGGCTTCTTTCTGGACCGGCCAGAATTTTGGAACGCCTATCTGCTGGCCTGGCTCTTCTGGCTGGGCATGGGATTGGGTGGGTTGGGGCTTGGGTTGCTGCATCATGTGTCTGGGGGGCGATGGAGCGAGCACGTGCGCCCCATCGCCGAGTCTGCAGCGCTCACGTTGCCTGTGGTTGGATTGCTCTTTGTGCCTATGCTGCTGGCGATGCCCCACATCTTCCCCTGGGCCGATGGGCAGCAGATGGCGGCCAACGAACTCTGGCAGCAGAAATCTGACTGGCTGAATGTGCCTTTTTTTGTGGGGCGGGCCGCGCTCTATTTTGCGGTGTGGGTTGGGTTGGTTTTGGGGTTGAACCGGCTCTCTTCGCGGGTCGGCGCAGATGACCCGGAAAGCATAGGGCGACCTTCCAAAGGATTTGGCGCAGTGGGGATGATCCTGTACATCCTCACCACGACCTTTGCTGCCTTCGATTGGATGATGTCTTTGGAACCGGCCTGGTTTTCCTCCATCTATGGGCTGCACTTTCTGGTGGGTCATTTCGTGGCTGGGGTCAGTCTGGCGATTGTCGGATTGGCTGCCAGATCTTCCTCGCAGCAGGGTAAGCCAGGATGGGGCGATCGGCTGCAAACCTTCAACGATTTGGGCAATCTGCTCCTGGCTGGGGTGATGACCTGGGCCTATTTTGCCTATTCCCAGTTCTTGATTATCTGGTCGGCCAACATCCCGGAAGAGGCCGTCTGGTATGTGCATCGGAGCCGGGGTGGGTGGCAATGGGTGGCGGTGGGGCTGGTGGTGCTGCACTTTGGGTTGCCCTTTGTCCTTCTGCTCTCCCGCAGCCTCAAACGCAACCCCCGGGTGCTGGCGGGTCTGGCCGGGTTGCTCTTGTGCGTGCAGGCCGTCGATCTCTATTGGCTGGCCGTTCCCGCGTTTCATCCCGATGGATTCCACATCCATTGGCTCTACCCCCTGCTGCTAGTCGGGATGGGCGCTGCCTGGCTGGCGATCTTTGTGGGCCATTTAAGCAGAGGGTCGCACCTTTTAGGCCGCCAGACCGAGGTGTAGGAGAAGACGAAAATGGGTATTGGGGATAAAGCGAT